>QGNM01000010.1 GCA_003228095.2 Chloroflexota bacterium
GATGAAGATGATGAAGGGGAAAATGGTGAAGCAAATAAAGACTCCACTTCAGTGAAAGATAAACGAGCAGCAGAAGCGGCATTAAAGGAAGCTGACTGGTCTAACTACGAAGCTGCAGAAATGATCGATGATCCTGTTCGTATGTATCTACGAGAAATTGGTCGAGTCAGCTTATTAAAGGCTCATGAAGAAAGGGTTTTGGCCCGAAACATGGAGTCATCTGGTTATATAGAGAGCCTAACTGAGCAGTTATCTAGTCCTGATGGTAGACCACCACAAGCCTGGCAAATAGTGTTACATTTCCTAAATAGTGCTTGCTCATCAACCGACACCATTAATGCTTTAAGCAGATTCATGAATATAGAAGATGAATTGACATTAGGAGAACTCCGTTTTCGTGGCAAAGTAAGGACCACTCTTGACGGAGGAACTTCCGAAGAGCTATTAAATTATTTAGGCGAAATCCTGAATAAAGAACCCTTAGAAGCCAAAGATGATTTGTTGCAGTTATCCCTTAACTGTCGATTACTTCCAAAAGAAGTTTTACAGTTAATAGATATAAATGCACCTCTAAAAGACATAAAAAAGCAGATAGAGAGCCCTAAGTTAACTAAAGATCTTGAGTCTTATGAATTAGTATTTCGTAAATATTTCGAGGATATAGATACTGCCGGAGTAGACGCTCAAAAACACTTAGCTGAAGCCAACTTACGACTTGTTGTATCTGTAGCAAAAAAATATATCGGTCGAGGCATGTCTCTTTTGGACCTGATTCAAGAAGGCAATATAGGACTTATTCGAGCAGTCGAAAAATTCGATTACCGAAAAGGATACAAATTTTCCACTTACGCTACCTGGTGGATAAGGCAAGCTATCACCAGAGCTATAGCAGACCAAGCAAGAACAATCAGAATACCAGTTCATATGGTTGAAACTATTAACAAGCTTCTGAGAGTAAGTAGGCGCCTGGTTCAAGAATATGGAAGAGAACCAACCAGCGAGGAAATAGGAGCTGGTATGGAAGTGCCTCCAGATAAAGTGAGGGAAATATTAAAAATTTCTCAAGAGCCAGTATCTTTGGAGACCCCCATTGGAGAAGAGGAAGACAGTCATCTCGGAGATTTTATAGAAGATAAAAACACATTAGCCCCTTCAGATGCCGCATCATATCAGCTATTGAGAGAGCAGGTGGATGATGTATTATTTACTCTTAGTGAACGAGAGGCCAGGGTCTTACAATTACGCTTCGGATTAGAAGATGGGCGAAGCAGAACTCTAGAAGAGGTCGGACGTGACTTTGGTGTGACTCGGGAGCGCATAAGGCAGATTGAAGCCAAAGCCTTACGTAAACTCCGCCATCCAACTCGATCTAAAAAACTAAGGGACTTCTTAGAATAAATCTCATGTATCTTCTTGATCAATCCAATCAACATCTCGCAAGCATCAATCGAGGTGAATATAAGCATTTATCTATTAAAATGTTTGTATATAACACCGAGCACGATAGGTAAAAATGCCTAAGTCACCAAAAGTTGCTGTAATAAATACTACTCCTGACACAATAATTCAAGATATTAAAAAGGTAATGAAGCTTGCCGAGTATGAAAAGCATTTGCCCAAAAATCTTGATACTTTGTTAAAAATAAATATTTCTTGGCAACATTATTATCCAGCTTGCTCTACTACTCCCTGGCAATTGGATGGCGTAATACAAACATTGTCTGAAGATGGTTACAAAAATTTAATTCCTGCTCATAATGGAACAGTCGTAGTGGATCCAATTGAAGGAGCTTTTAATAATCGCCACACTGCTGTGGAAAATATGCATAATCTTCAACCTATTTATCTCGACGTGCCTCCAACTGAATGGACTGATTACAAGCCATCAGAAAACATGTTAGTACTAGACAGCGTTTACCCTGACGGAATAAAAATACCCACTTGTTTTGCTGGGAAAAACATTATTCATTTACCTACAGTAAAGACTCACGTATTTACAAGCATGACTGGAGCAATGAAAAATGCGTTTGGCGGTTTACTACATCGTCAGCGACACTGGACTCACGCTGTTATACATGAAACCTTAGTAGATTTATTAAGAATACAAAAAGAATTGCACCCTGGAATTTTTGCCGTTATGGATGGAACGTTGGCCGGGGATGGACCTGGCCCTAGAGCGATGAGGTGGCATGAAAAAAATGTATTAATAGCTTCTGCTGATCAGGTAGCAATAGATGCTGTCGCAGCAAAATTAATGGGCTTGGATCCGATGAATTTAAAGTTTATCCGGCTGGCAGATGAAGCTGGCCTTGGAGTAGGGCGGATTAAAGATATCGACATAGTAGGAAATAATATATCCGCTGAAAACTGGCACTTCTCAGTACATGAAAATACATTTGCAAGCAAAGGTCAAAAACTTATATATTGGGGTCCTTTGAAGCCAATAGAGCGATTTCTTTTACGATCATTTTTAGCACCTCTAGCTTTTATTGCGTCAAACATTTATCACAACGAATATTGGCTTAGATTCGTCGGGCGTAAACGCATCCATGCTGCAATGGAGACCGGTTGGGGCAAGCTGTTCAAACAATATCAATCTTAATGTCATCACCCACAATGAATCAACCTGATTTCAAATTAGTTGACGATAATCAATCAATGAAATTGATGGCCAAACAAGTATCAAATGAGTCAATAGTTGCTCTCGACCTTGAAGCTAATGGAATGCATCGTTATCCTGAAAGAGTTTGTCTAATACAGCTTGCTATTCCAAACAATATTTACATAATTGACCCACTATCCAACATAGATATGTCACCAATATGTGACATTGTTGAAAACAGCAATATTGAAAAGATTATGCACGCCGTAAGTTACGACGTTAGATGCCTTAAAAGAGAATGGGGGATTAAGATAAATAATTTATTTGATCCAGCAATAGCTGCATCATTTCTTGGGATTAAAAAAACTGGGCTAGCTTCAGTTATTGAAGAAATATTAGGAATTAAAATTGACAAAAGTAAAAAGTTACAAAGATCTGACTGGACTGTTCGTCCATTAAGTAGTAAATCCCTAATATATGCCGCAAATGACGTCGCACATCTAATAAATTTAGGATTAGAGCTAAAAGAGCGATTAAAAGTAATTGGACGATACGATTGGGTTCAAGAAGAATTCCAAAGACAGGTTACTGCCACTTTCAAATCTATGAACCCGGGAATTGATCTTTTTGCCGTTAAGGGAGGCGGAAGAGTCGATATGTCAAAAATTCCTGTGCTAAGAAGTCTATCCAAACTAAGGATTAAGTATGCAGTATTGCATGACAAACCTTTATATAAAATTTTTACCGATAAAACTCTAGTTGAATTATCAAACGCAGATCCTTCTGTTGCATTAAATTGTAAAGGCTTAGGCATATTTGCATTCGCGCCGTTAAACAATGAATTATTAAATGCTATTCATCGCGGATTACAATCGCCGCCATTTTATGTGCCTAGCAAAAGCAGACCTCCACTAATGCAACCTGACCAGAAGAAACGCTTGGAACTTTTAAAATTCTGGAGGATAAATATGGGTGCTGAATTAAATATTGACCCCAGTCTAGTTTGGCCGGCACCCAGCTTAGAGAGAATAGCGATGGATACAACTTTAATAAAAAACGAAATTAATTCTTCCGAAGTACGTCGCTGGCAAGTAAAGGCCTTCTTGAAGAATTTAAGTGTATTCATACAAGATAATGGATTAAATCGATAGCTCTAAGAGTGCGAATTAAACATTTTTACTTATAACAAGTATAATTCCTTGATACTAAAACAAGGAGTATGCTCATGAGTGAATTTATTGCTTATCTAAACGGTGAATGGGTTCCCAGAAGCGAATTAAAGGTTCATGTAGATGATAGAGGATTCAGAGTAGGCGACACTGTATTTGACGTGACTAGGACATTTAACGGAACATCTTTTTTGCTGGATAGACATATCGACAGACTTTATCGATCCATGAAATACGTCAGGATAGATATTGGTATTTCTATTAAGGAAATGGTGAGACTTACAGAAGAGGCTGTAGAAAAAAACCTAGGATTTATTGAAGAACACGGAGATTTTGACATATGGCATGCAATTACTCGAGGTCCTGGCAGATGGGCTTATGAGGCGAATTCTCCAACAGTAATTATAGATGTCGCCCCTATACCCTGGGATTGGTTTGGTAGTGATTTGAATGGGGCCAAAGGTGTAATAACCAAAACTCGTTCTATGTCATCTCAAACAGTTGACCCTAAGATTAAACATCACAGTAGGCTTAATTTTAACCTTGCAGAAATGGAAGCTGGTGATATTGAAGATCATGGTTGGCCTGTACTCACAGACGCCTCTGGTAATTTAACGGAAGGAGTTGGTTATAACTTATTTACAGTTACCAATGGGATTATAAGAACGCCTACCGACACATCAATTCTTCAAGGCATTTCAAGAGGGTATGTCTTTGAGATAGCAGAGCAATTAGGTATGCAAGTTATAGAAGAAGATATGCAGCCTTATGACTTATACACAGCTGATGAGGCATTTTTTTCGTCCACGCCTTACTGCTTGCTTCCAGTAACATCTTTCGATAAACGTGAAATTGGAGACGGGAAACCTGGCCCTGTCTTCAAACAACTAATTTCAGCTTGGTCAGAAAGGGTTGGAGTAGATGTTGTCGATCAGGCAGAGAAGCATTATCAAAAAATGCTATAGATACATATCCCAAAGGAAAGTTTAAATGCAACGTATTACAAGAGATCAGTCTTTAACTTATGAGTTAAGCAGTCTTAAAAACCCGCTTATCTCTGTAAAACAGGGGGAATCATTTCAACTGGAAACATGGGACGCCGGGTCTGGCCTAATAACCTCTTCTGATGATTATGTAAAAGTAAGATCCTCAAAAGAGTGGCAATCGGATCCGGTAAAAGGTAACCCTGTTGCAGGGCCTATTTTTGTGGAAGGAGCCGAAAGGGGTGATTTACTAGAAATTACAATTGAATCCATTGAGCCAGCCGAATACGGTTGGACTATGTTCGCACATGATATAGGGCCTTTAGGTGATTCAATCAAGTGGAAAGATCTCAGTAAGGGGCAAATACATATTATTAAGCACCTACCTGGCCCATCAGGAACCACAAGAGATGGTAAGGGAGATTTAAATGATAAACATACTTGGGATTTATCTCCTATGATTGGAACTATAGCGGTCGCTCCAGATAGAGAAGTTGAGTCTACTACAATGGGGCAGGGTCCTTTCGGGGGTAATCTTGACATGAGAGATGTTAAAGAGGGCACTAAAGTTTACTTAAATATTTACCATCCTGGAGGACTTTTATATATAGGTGATGTTCATGGGTCACAAGGTGATACCGAATATTATGGAGCGGCCGATGAGACTTCTGCCACAGTCACGGTAAGTGCTAAGGTCATAAAAAATAAACGTATCCCATTTGTACGTTTGGAAAAGCCTGAATCAATAATTTCCGTTTTTTCATATCGCCCTTTAGAAACCGCGATCCATGAAGCCGTTGATGATTTGATGAATTGGCTGGTAGAAGAATATAAATTTACTGCCGAGGAAGCTTACATTCATACGTGTGTTAATCCAGATTTTCGTATCAACGTTTATCAAATGGTTAGAATGGGCAGCCTTGAATACACTGTTGGTGCAGAAATACCTAAAAAATACTTAGTATCTTAAAGAAAATCGGCTGTGTTTCTACAGATGTGTTAAATTAACCTGGTAAGCCTTTAGCAAGCATACCGCCGTCGATTACAAATTCTGATCCGGTTACATAGGTTGATTCATCTGAGGCAAGGTAAAGCACCAAGTTCGCAACATCTATTGCAGTACCAAGCCGGCCGAGAGGTATCCAATTTAACCTGGGATCTTCAAAATCAGGGTCATTGTCTACTATATCCTTCATAGCAGATCTTGCGAGAGGGGTGTCAAGTTCACCTGGATGAAGAGAATTGACCCTGATACCTTCACTTGCATATTGCAAAGCAGCCGTTTTTGTTAACAGCCGATTCGCTCCTTTCGCCGCAGCATAAGACGCTGAAAAACCCCCGCCAACTATCCCGTCGGTTGAGGACATGTTAATTATGGATCCTGATTTATTTTTTCTCATTTGGGGAACGACATGCTTTATACCCAGCATGCAGCCTTTGCCGTGCATATCCATCTGTGAATTCCACATTTCGACAGTTGTTTCATCTACGGACCCAGGGGCAGTTGTTCCTGCACTGCTAACCAGTATATCTAATCTGCCAAAAACATCGATCGTTTTATTTACTGCCTCTATCCAATCACATTCCAAAGTAACATCAAGTTTTATGAACTCAGCCTTCCCTCCCATTTGACGTATTTCTGAGGCCGTTTTCTCACCATTATCTACATCAATATCGCCCAAGATTACACTAGCTCCATGTTCAACTAAAAGGCGAGCAGATGCGCCTCCAAAACCCATTACTTGACCAGAAACACCCTGGGCTGCCCCACTTATTAAAGCTACCTTGCCATCCACTCTTTTTTCTTGATCAATCATAAATTTCCTATTAAATACATCTTAATTTTCAAAAGGCTGGCATGATTTCATTGGCTATCCATTCAACTCTTTTAATACCTTCTGATTCCGGATAAGACCAAACAATTCCATACTCCTGGCATCCTGCTTCAGCATAAGAACTTATGTCCCTAAGTGCTTCGTCTGTTGATTGTGGCGGTTCATAAATTTGTATAGCACCATAAACGTCAGAAGATTTACCGAGCTCTTGTTTTAATTCAGAAAACCTTTGTATGCCCTCTTTATATTCCTCAGGGTTAATCATAGTTGGTATCCAGGCAGAGCCGTATTCCGCCGCTAATTTCATCATTCTAGGCCCCTTAACCCCAAACCACATTGGCGGGCGCGGCTGGGTAACAGGTTTTGGTTCTAATTCGGCTTGTTTGGACACAAAATATTGGCCTCGATGTTCAACTGTATCGGTAGTCCACAATTTATCTATCAATTCAACACCTTCAATCGTCTTATCTACCCTTACGGATGTAGGGTCCCATACTGAGTACGCATCAAACTCCGGTTGATGCCAGCCTGAACCCACACCCAGAATTGCTCTTCCTTTCGACAATATATCAACTGTTGAAACGATTTTTGCAAGTTGAGCAGGCGGCCTAAAAGGTATTGGAGTTACACAGGTCCCTATTTTAATCTTGGAGGTCCTTGCTGCAATGTAGGAGAGCATACACCATGCATCCACAGTATCAGGTCCTTCCGGCATACCATAATGATCCCATATCAAAAACGTAGAAAACCCTACTTCCTCCGCCTTAATAGCTAATTTAGACGCTGTATCAGGGTCACAGAAACCTTTTTTATTTGGATATATCAGGCTATATTTCATTGTAAAATACTCTTTGATCCAATCTTAATTTAGAATACATTTAGCTAAGCATTGTATTTCAAAATCGTAAATAAAGCTGTCTTAAGGAATAAAAACATTTCGCAAAACAACTTAAGTTGTTTTGTTTTCATTAAAGCGAGGAATATTTGTTAGGAAAACAAAATGCCTGAATGGTGGCTAGAAGCCATGTTGCCAGGCATCACATTTACAATACTTTTCATCATTTGGATAGTGTTACCGTCTCGACCAGAAGAGCCAGATATAGGTTCAAAAATTCGTATGCTTTTCAAAGACGATAAAAATGACTAGCCAAATCGTCAACAAGATTAAATCTAGGATGTCGTTTGACCTGAACTCTGGAGTAGCTAAAAAGAGATTAGCAGGGATCATAATTTTTGTAGTTATTTTGACGCTATTTTTTGTTTTTAACAGATTCCCTAAGTTAGATATCGTCGAAGGTGATCTAGAATCAATAACCGGTCCTGTTATTGAATGTTTTCAAGGTTTTTGCATCGAAGCAGACCCTGATACTTCCTTTATATCTAGATGGGTGAATTTTTCTGTAACGTACTTAAGGTTAATAACTATTGGAATGACTTTTGCTTTTCTGGTTGCATCCCTCGTAGAGTCATTTTTATTACCACCTGGTTCAAGGCCTTGGTCAGGTGGTGGACTATTGGGGCGAACACTTAAAGGCGCGCTACTTGGCCCATTAATGAATTTGTGCTCTGCATGCATCGTGCCAGTATCAACCTCTGTAAATAAGAGAGGAGCTGGCATAGAAGGAACAATAGCATTGGTACAAGGATCATCAACCATGAGTGTTCCTGCATTATTAATGGCTTCACTTGTGTTTGCCCCCCTTCTTGGAGTTAGCAGAATTATTATTAGTATCTTAAGCACGCTTTTAATAGGGCCTGCTGTTTATTGGATAGACCGAATTGGTGCATCAAATGAACTTCAAACTAATGATGACCCTGGCGCAAATTTCCTAAACATTACTGAATCCCAATCATGGAAGATCGCTATGACCGAAGCTTTTAGAGATTGGGCAAAGGCTAGTTGTCTTTATTTAATCAAATTAGGCCCAATAATGACGATAGCAGGTTTCGGTAGTGGATTAGTAATTCAATGGATAAGCCCGCAAGTCATAGGCACATATTTTGGAAACCATATTTTAGGCATAGCTATAGCTTCCACTCTTGGTATCCTCATAAATGTTCCCTTAATGTTTGAGATACCCCTTGTTGCTTTATTGTTACTGTTAGGTATGGAGGTCGCTCCAGCAGCAGCTTTGCTTTTCACTGCAGCAGCTGGAGGGCCAGTTACATTCTGGGGCTTATCACGGATTCTTGGAAGAAGAGCACTAGTAAGTTTCGTTTCGATTACATGGATTTTTGGGTTTATAGCAGGAGTAATTGTTTTACTTATTGCGCTTAATGTGCCTTCATTAGATTGGGGGTTCCGTCCAACTACTACAGCTGCTGAGTATCGCGCAGCGGAGCGAACTTATGGACCTCTTTGGGGTGCTATCGAGGAAAATATAAATAAATAAATATGGATTCACAATAATTTACGAACATTTACCACTAAATGCTTGTTAAATGTTCGTAAAGTTGACTAAAAAGTATTTATATTTACAAAAAACGTTATTTCTAGCTATGGAGCACGATATATCATCACCCCGTCAACCAAAGGAGGAGCTAGCACTTTGCCTCCGACCGCCCACACCCCACCATCAGAATCGATCCACACCGAATGAAACGCTTCAGACAAATTAATCCCTGTATTTACTTTACTCCATCCGTTATTATCGCGCTTAAGAACGGTTCCCCGAATTCCCACAGCGTAACCGATTTCCTCTTTGACACGAACCCCAATGATGTGAGGTGTCTCTTTGAGTGATATCTCTTTCCAAGCGTTTTTCTGATATTCCAGTATTTTTCCTTGTTCTCCCGAACCACCTACAATAATGGCAATTTCGTTATTTCCGTGTATTGTAAACAGGGTTCGGTTTGTAATACCTGATTGCTCCAATAATGTGCCATTTTTATAATTCAGTATTACTCCCCCAGTTCCTATAATCCACACATCATTACTGTCATTCCCCCAAACTTTAAACATTGAATGGTTTATCTTGATTCTTTCAGGTAATTGAGTCAGTTCAAACCATTTATCACCTGTGTATCTCCACACAAACCCACCATCGATTACATTTCCTCCGACAGCCCATAAATCATTAGGGGTTGTGCCCCAAATACCATACACAGTAGCACGACCTGGAGTTTCCATAAGCTTCATTACATCTCCATCCTGTCGCAAAATCATGCCATTTTCCCCGCCCATAAATATGGGGCCGTCGTCAAAACCAAAAACCCACCAAAGATCGCCAGTTCTGCCTGTGCTTATCCTTGACCATTTGCCTTGCTGGCGATGTAAAACCATCGGGCCAATGCCATCTCCGCTGTCTGCTCCTACAATCCAGATGTCATCAGCATCGGAGCCCCAGATTGAGATTAACGCTGCTGGCAACCCGGCATCCACGATCTCCCATTTTCCTACTTCATCTACCAGTAAGTTGTCTCCGGAACACCCGACAGCAAAAACTGATAAACAGGTAAGAAATATGACTATTTGTAATTTTTTGATAAATGGGAGATTAAACATAATTTAAATATATTTTCAATTAAGGGCTCGAGTAACGAGCATCACTCCATCTCTAATCGGCAACATAACATGTTTAACCCGAACATCACCATTAATATGATCGTTAAGTCCAGCTATTGCGATATCAGTTTCGTCTTTTGGATTTAAAACTCTACCTCCCCAAAGGACATTGTCTATAACTATTAAGCCGCTGTCCGATAATAACTCAAGTGATCTTTCATAATATGCACTATAATTTTCTTTGTCCGCGTCTATAAAAATCATATCGAACGTACCCTGTAATTCAAGCATTGTGTCCAGTGCGGAACCCAGGTTTTGCTTAATTTTCTTACCATGCTTAGATTTTAGAAAAAATTCATTCGCTATTGCAGCAGTTTCTTGATCAATGTCACAGGTAATGATTTCACCATCATCAGGTAACGCAGCGGCCATCATTTGAGCTGAAAACCCTGTGAAAGTGCCTATCTCTAGAATTCTTTTAGCCCTTGTGCAAATCACAAGTAATTGAAGAAAAGTCCCCTCAATTGGGCCAGAAAGCATCATTGCATCATCGCGTGTTGCTTTTGTTAATTTGATTAGATCATTTAAATAATCTGGCAACTTCGATGTATGTTGTACTGAATAATCCTCTATCTCTTCTGGCACAAATGTTAGCATTTAATTCCCTTATTACTAATTAATAAAAACTTGCTGCATCAAAGTGTATACATATAATAATCTTAAGTCGTTCTATCTAAAGTATTTAATTTGGTATTTAATATTAAAAGCGACAAATGATTTCAATGAAAGAAACGAATGACAAAGTTAGCTGAAAACCTAAACTCAATATTAATCTTAGCCAAGAAGCATTTTTATATGATCGCTGTTTTAGCGACAATAGCTTTAGCTTTATCGGTAAGGTTATACGGTATTAATTGGGACGATGGCATTGCATTTACACCTCACCCTGATGAGCGAGCAATATTATTTAAGGTAGCCGAAATATCCCCAGTCAAAACGAGTGAATTTTCCTCTCTATTTAACGCCAATGAAAGTTCTTGGAATCCTCATTGGTTTGCTTATGGTTCTTTGCCGATATACCTAATCAAAACAATAGAATCAATATCAGAAGCGATATCAAGGCCAGGAATAACAGATCTAAGAATAACTGGTCGCCTAGTTTCCACTATCGCTGACATAGTCACTTTAATAACTATATATATTCTTGGTTCCCGTTTATACAGTCGGAAAGTAGGGCTTATTGCTTGTGGGTTTATCGCATTAGCTGTGTTGCATATCCAATTAAGTCACTTTTTTACTGTAGACACATTACAAGCTATGTTTGCTGCAATAACTATATTCTTTTTATATCGAGTGGCCAGATTCGGAGGATTAATAAATTCGATACTCGCTGGTTTATTTATAGGATTTGGTTTAGCAACGAAGGCTAGCCAGCTGCCTATTTTATTGGCTTTTGCAGTAGCTCATTTTATGTGGTTAATGAACTTAAGTGGCGACAGTGAACGCCAATCACACAGTTTTCAAGACAGGCTTAAAGACGTATTTATAAATGCGTTCGCCGGAATGTTTACGGCAGTTGCAGCGTTCTTTTTGACACAGCCATATGCTTTCTTAGATTGGAAACAATTTCATTCAGATTTTACCGAACAATCTGAAATGGTTAGAAGGATACGTGACTATCCTTACACCAGACAGTACATTAACAGCCAGCCTTACTTATATTTTATTCGTCAACATATTGTCTGGGGCCTTGGTATTCCATTAGGGGTAATCGCCTGGACAGGGCTAATATTTGCAGCAATACGAGGGCTGGAATATCGCAGAGCGATTTTGTATGGCTTGATAGGAATTGTAATGCCTGCTGGAATTTTAATATGGTCCAACGATATTAAAGTCGTCATTGTAGCTTCAGCACTCGCAATCTTATCTTTATTAATAACGCTTCCTTTCAGGCCAGCCAAAAATCGTTTAGACGTAGTCATATTATCGTGGGTTTTACCATATTTAATAATTACTGGATCGCTAGAAGTAAAATTTATGCGCTACATGATTCCGGTGACTCCATTTTTGATCTTATTTCGATCACAAATGTTAGTTAGTTTCTGGCATACATCGTTAGATTATTTAAGAAAACTTAAATATCCACACTATCTTTATAAATACCTGAAGGCCTGTTTGGTTTTGGCAGGGATAATCTTAACTTTATTTAGTATTTTTTATTCGATTTCATATCTTTCAATCTACTCTAAGCCCCATACAGCCGTTCGCGCTTCTGAATGGATTCAGGCAAATCTACCTAAAAACAGTGTGCTGCTGAAAGAACATTGGGAAGAAGGCCTGCCAGATCTACATGGCTATCAGATTGAAGAATTACCGATGTATGACCCCGACGTCGACCCGAAAATAAATACTATTTCAAATCAGATGGCTAAAGCAGATGCATTGATTTTATATTCTGATCGATTATATGGAACTATACCCAGGTTACCTGACAGATATCCAAAAAGTTCAAGCTATTATCAACTTTTATTTTCAGGACAATTAGGTTATCAGTTAGCAAACTATCAAACTGCATATCCAAATTTAATGGGCGTTACTTTTATCCACGACAGTTTTGCTAGACCCGACATGCCTTTACCGAACAATTTTGAGGGGTTCAATAGTCAAGTGGTTTCGGTAAATTTAGGACATTCTGACGAGAGTTTTTCTGTATATGACCACCCAACAGTATTGATCTTTATTAATTCTAAAAAATATGATTCTAATACTATCAGGCAACTTATTGAGGCTAATTACCAAGATTCTTATTTAGTTAACAAAAAATCTATTTCACCTTTATACAGCCAAAGTAACCTCAATAAACAATTGGAGGGAGGGTCCCATTCAGAAATATTCAAGACGGATGCTTGGACGAGTAAATACCCTGTTTTCACCTGGGTCATTCTTATTGAAGGATTGATGTTATTGGCTTTTCCGATAACTTTTTTTGTAATGAGGTCATTACCAGACAAAGGCTTCATGTTTTCGAGAATAATTGGTATTTTGATTACCTCTATAATTGTTTGGCTTCTAGCAAGTAGCCAATGGTTGCCCTTTAACCATGTAACTATCACATTGGCATTCGTTATTCTCGGCTTAACTTCGCTTATTATTTTTATTTTAAATAAAAATAATATTTGTCAGTTTTTAAGAAATGAGTGGAAGCTTTTATTAGTTACGGAATGCTTGTTTCTTCTCGCATTTTTCATCTTCCTCACAATTAGAATGGCGAACCCTGACTTATGGCATCCTTTTAGAGGCGGCGAAAAGCCCATGGACTTAGCATACTTAAACGCTATCGTTAAATCGACCATTATGCCTCCATACGACCCGTGGTTTTCCGGCGGATTTTTAAACTATTATTACTTTGGCCAGTTCATGGTTGCAATGTTCATCAAGGCAACCGCGATTGAAATTAGGACTGCATATAATTTAGCGATACCTTTATTTTTTGCTTTGACTGTCACTGGGTCTTTCAGTATTGGATACAATTTAGCTGCATGTTCCGAGTCATCCTGGAATAAAGTCCAATCTAGCATTTCAAATAGATCAAAATTCTTGAACCCATATTTTGCTGGCTTTATGGCTGCGATTTTAGTTGGCGTGATAGGAAACCTGAATGGAATAATACAGTTAATTTATTCCTTTATTAATATCACCAAAGGGGTACCTGCCAAAACCTTTGATTTTTGGCAATCAAGTCGCATGATGCCGCCTGATCCACCTGGGTTTGAAATAACGGAATTTCCCTTTTTCTCATTTCTTTTTGCCGACCTACACGCACATATGATTGCGATCCCTTTTACACTTTTAGCTTTGGCTTTGGCCCTAGCTTTAGTGCTGAATAAAGACCATACTGGCAAATCAAGACTTATGATCATGGCTGGAGAATCTGTACAGAACTTAGTTGTAATTACTATGTTAGCAATATCAATAGGTGTTCTCAGGGTAATTAATACTTGGGATTATCCAACATATTTAATTATTGGGATTGCCGCAATAATTACTTCTAACTATTTTAGATACTCAACCTTAAGTGTCTCAATGGCCTTGAGATCAATGTTTCACTGTGGACTTTTAGTGTTAATCGGCTATTTGGTATTCATTCCTTTCCACAGCAATTATCAATCTTTTTTCTCGACTATAGAATCTACAACTAACACGACGGTCTTATGGCAATTCTTAGCTATTAATGGATTATTTATATTTATACTTGGATCTTTTTATTTGAATGAACTTCGCAATATTTTTGCCAGTAGTAGCTCAGCCAGTTTTGGCCAGCACAACACTTTACAAAATTATTTATCACGTTTAAACAAAAATATGGGTTTTATTAAATATCTATGGATAACTTTAATATTATTGATTATTGGTGCAGTGTCGTACGGATTAGTTGTCAACACGGGAAGTACGGTTCCGTTTTTGCTAGGGATGGCCTTAATAGTCTTCGCAGTTGGAATAACTAAAATCATAAGAAGGGAGCACACCTATCGTTCAGAAGTCTTCGTCACTATAATCTCGATGATCGCTTTATTATTGGCAATTGGATTAGATTTTTATAGGGTGGAAGGTGACATTGATCGCATGAATTCGGTTTTTAAAATATACCTGCAAATCTGGGTCCTTTTTGCAGTAGCATCTTCTTACGCTATATGGCGCTTAGTAAATAGTAATAAGAATGTCTTTCAGTCATATAGTATTTCCTCAAAAATCAGACTCAACCCTTCTTTAATTCTCTGGTCCTTGATATTAGTAGCCCTGTTTGCATCTTCTTTAATTTATCCGATACTTGGTACACAAGACAGAATAAATGATCGGTTCGATTCATCAAATAAGAGCTTAAGTTTAGATGGAATGGCTTACATGAAATCGTCTGAGTTTACTGATGAAATGGGCACCCTAAATTTAAGACATGATTACGAAGCTATTATATGGCTTCAAAATAATATCTCAGGCTCTCCAATAATAATGGAAGGGCATGCTCCGGCGTACCGTTGGGGCAATCGAATCTCTATCTACACTGGTTTGCCAACAGTTATAGGGTGGAAATGGCATCAAGAGCAACAACGATGGGGCTATCGTGACAAAGTAGATGAAAGAATTCGTGACGTTGACACATTCTACTCAACTACTGAAATGCATACAGCAAAAAGCATTATTGAAGAATATGGAATCAGTTATATATACGTAGGTGAGCTTGAGCATTTGTACTATCCAGAAAAAGGATTAGATAAATTTCAGTCTAACTTAGATGGTTTACTAGAACCGGTTTACAAAGGTGGCAAAGTAACTATATATCGAGTTAAAAGCTAGCTCCAATTCGGCGCTAGTCCATCATGCGCAAGTTCGTTAAACATCGATTCATAAAACAATAAAGGCTTACCGGCTCCACTTGTTATATCAACTACTTTACCGATATATATAGTGTGGTCTCCCTGGATAATTTCTTCATGTACATGACAATCTATAAATGCTATGCAATCTGCTATTTTAGCTGACCCCTTTTTACCAAAAATAAGTTCACAAGGGGGCTCCCCTATACGTTTCTCTGGGCGACGGGCGTAATATTCAGCCACAGCAGTTTGGTTATGATTCAAGATGTTTATAGAAAATTTTCCGGTTTCTTTAATTCTTTTATAAGTATTTCTGCTATGGTCAACGCAAACTAAGACTAACATTGGATCAAGTGACACGGAAGTAATCCCATTAGCAGCCATCCCGTGAACAGCTCCTGTATCATCTCTTGAAATTATCACAGAAACACCTGTGGCAAATTTTGACCAGGCTTTTCTGTATTGATCAATGTCGGGCACTTTATTTTCTCCTATCACTTACGTTGCAAACTGGATTATAGCGTAAATGATTGACATACTTTAATATTCGACCCTAGAATCACAATACATTGAGCAAGGCTAAGAGTGTCAACTAAAGCTTACATTTTAATTGAAACCGCTGTCGGTAAAAGTAAATCGGTATCTGACCAATTACGAGAAATCAGCAGTGTTGTACGTGTGGATGCAGTTACCGGTCCCTACGACATTATTGCTGTGGTAAACGCTCCTAATTTAACTATCGTAGGGGACTTAGTCACATCTCAAATACATGTTATCGACGGAATTATTAGAACCATTACATGTTTATCAATGGGATCTGGAAATTAAGCTTGTTTTTAAATATTGTCTATTTGGTAACCTGACTAAAATGTCAATAAATTTTTTGGCAAATTAGAATATGCGATAATTGTAAACAATTAATAATTAATTAGGGGTTTAAATTTGAATTATTCAGAAATTAAAGCAGAAATAATTGGGCCAGCTGTTCTCATAATGACTCCATTTGATTCGGATTATAAATTAAATACAGATGCATTAAAAAAGAATGTTCGACATATAGTTGATGGAGGTATTTCACGTGGCAAAGGCTTTATTATTTGCCCAGCAGGAACCGGAGAATATAATACTCTCTCAAGAGATGAACACATAAAAGTAGTCTCTGCTGCCCAAGACGCTGCCCAAGGAGATATAGAAATTATTGCTGGAATAGCCTCTAGTTCACATTTTGAAGTCATTGAAAGATGTAACGCAGCCCTTGAACAAGGAGTCAAGATAGCGATGGTACCTCCTCCTTATTACTATCACGGCATGGACCAAGAAGGGGTCATTCACTGGTACTCTGAAATAGCAAAACACACTGAAATAGGACTTATGATATATGATCAATCTTGGAGAAGTTTGGGGGGGAATGTAGATGGGCCCACTACAGAAAAACTAATTAACAATATTGAGAGTGTAGTGTCCATTAAAAGAGGCTTCCTTCCATCTTTTCAAGATTATGTAGATACACTAGATAGATTTTCAGATAAATTGGCAATTGTTGATAATTCTTATGGGCACACGGCGGGCCTTGCGCATCAACATGGCGCCAAATCATATATCACAGGCGTAGCAGCATTCTGGCCCGAGGGTGAAGCTAAATTTTGGCAACTATTAGAAGACGGAAAGTATGCTGAGGCTGACAAATTCCACTCCCGACAAGCCACTTTTTGGAGGTTAGTTGATGAAGGTTTTGAGGGGTATGCCACTAACGTCCTTAAGGCTGCAGCTGAATATGTAGGAATTAATGCAGGTAGTGTTAGGCCTCCTTTTAGAGATCTAAACAACGTGGAAAAAGAGTCTTTGGCAAAAATACTAGCTGATCTAGGGGTAAAAAAAAGATAAGCTAGCAAAGACCAAAAGTCGACTTAAATTAATACCTTACCTGCTCTCTTAATTAACTGACCTTGGCTAATAATGGTATCAATGTCGTGCAGCTTTCTGATATCAGCCAAAGGATCCCCGTCGACAATCAAAATGTCTGCTGATTTATTCTTTTCAAGAGTACCGGTCTCTTTATCGATACCTAAGCACTGAGCTGAAGACAAGGTTGAACAAATTATTGCTTCCATTTCAGATATACCCATTCCTTCAACCATTGTTTGAGGAGTATAAGCAAAATCTCCAAACCCAACATAAGACATGCCTGTATCTAGGCCAGTAACAAACTTTACCCCCCTGTCCCACATGTCTTTTAATATTGCGAATCTGCCTTCCAAATCACTTAAACCAGCAGATGACAGTAATTCATCATCTGTAAATGGTATTCCTTTATCAATCCTTATATTGGCTATGGCTATTGTAGGGTCTACCCAAAGGCCTTTTTCAGCAATTGTATCCGCTATTTCTGGTCTATAATCCCAGATTTCATTAGGATCTGCAGACAACCAAGTCGAGTGAATAAGATTATGTATCCCGGCCTCTGCGCAATTAATCACACCTTCAGTTCCATGGCAATGTGCTGCAATCCTTACACCAAGTCTGTCAGCATCTTCTACAGCCAGTCTAAGTACATCCGTCGTGTATTGAGCAGCAAAAACATTGCTACGTGGAGTAAAAACACCTCCCGTCGACATGATTTTTATATAATCCGCCCCTAGTTTAACTTGGTGTCTAAGCGCCGCAATTACTTGGTCCGCGGTATCCGCTTCAGATCCAAAAAAATTACAGTGTCCTGCAGTAGTAGTTATTGGCGTGCCAGTAACCAGTAACCTGGGTCCATTTATCTTTCTTTCCTCAACAGCTTTTTTTACGGCAAAAGCTATTTCATTCTTACTCCCAAGATCCCTCACAGTAGTTACACCAGAAATTAAAGTTTCCCTAACAGCTTCTACTGAACGCATTAAAAGCTCTTCGTTAGATTCAGAAATAACCTGGTCATAGGCTTCCGGTTCTGCCGAACAGTGCATATGGGCATGCATTTCGATGAATCCGGGCATAATTGTGCCCCCAGGTACTTTAATTATTTCGCCCTCAGGATCATTGCCTATTTGGTCATACGTAGTAATTGCCTCTATAGCTTCATCTTGAATTATTACTACTCCGTTTTTAATCGGTGTCTGATTAAATCCGTCAATTAGTTGGTCTGCAATTAGAATGCGTCGCATTTGCTGCTCCTTATAGACAGGAATATTAATAGGGGTATCGGGAAGATTATAACGTGAATCTGTAAAGTTGACCAAACACTGCTATAATCTTGCCACCATTAATTTTACGATGCAATCAAGAACTTTTAACCTATTTATTAAAAATAGGTCCTTAATAACTTAGGAGGTAGAGTTGTGACTAAATCTCAATCATCAATACCAAAAGATACGCTTATGTGGATGTATGAAACTCTAGTTTTAATTAGACGATTTGAGGAACAAGCAAAAAGAGAAGCTGACCAAGGAAGAATCCTAGGAACCCATTCTGCTATAGGTGAAGAGGCTACACCTACAGGAATATGCGCCCATCTACGAGATGACGACTATGTTTTAGGAAACCACCGTAGCCACCACCATTGTATAGCAAAAGGCGTAGATATAAATGAGATGATGGCAGAATTGCTCGGTAAGGCAACAGGAACCAATAAAGGGAAAGGTGGCACCATGCATATTGCGGATGCCACAAAAGGAATGCTTGGTGCAAATGGAGTGGTTGGATCAAATATTCCAGTTGCAACAGGCTGTGCTCTTTCTGCAAAGGTTCAAGGTAAAGATAATGTTAGTGTCGTATTTTTTGGAGATGGAGCATCTAGCCAAGGATCATTACATGAGTCAATGAACTTGGCCTCTATATGGAACTTGCCCGTTCTATTTGTATGTGAAAACAATCGTTACGCCGAATCCACACCTTTTGAGTATGCAGTTGCAGGGCAATCAGTAGCAAATCGAGCAGCAGGATATGGCATGCCGGGAGTTACGGTTGACGGTCAAAACGTAATTGAGGTTTATGAAGTTGCGGGCGAAGCAGTTGAAAGAGCGAGAAGAGGTGAAGGTCCTACTCTCATAGAGGCAATGACGTACCGATACCACGGCCATTTTGGGGCTGACAACCCTAGAGGTTACCGCACCGCTGAAGAACAGAAATATTATGAAGACAAAGATTGCATTCTATATATGGAACAGTTCTTGATAGAAAGCGGGGTCGCTACAAAAGAGCGCCTTGAAGAAATAGATAATGACGCAAAAGCAAAAGTCATCAAAGCTACTCAATTTGCTATAGATAGTCCTTATCCAGATCCTTCCGAACTGTTATCTGACGTTTATATAAAATATCCTTAATTCATAATAAATTGGAGATTAAAACATGGTAAGCACATCAGTAAGGGCACTTACATACGCGCAGGCAGTTAATGAAGCGTTTCACCAAGAATTTGAAAGAGATCCTTCGGTTATTCTCATGGGAGAAGATGTTGCTGGCGGAGCCGGTAGATCAGAATTTGAAGATGCCTGGGGTGGGGTTTTTAAACTCACGGGCGGATTAATAGGAAAATTTGGACCTGAGCGAGTACGAGACACACCTATTTCCGAAAATGGCTTTGTAGGAGCGGCTGTAGGTGCTGCAGCAACTGGCCTTAGGCCCATTGCAGATTTGATGTTTGTAGGATTTGTCGGA
Source organism: Chloroflexota bacterium (assembly GCA_003228095.2). Lineage (GTDB taxonomy): Bacteria > Chloroflexota > Dehalococcoidia > Lucifugimonadales > UBA2962 > UBA2962. The sequence goes on from QGNM01000010.1 coordinate 20,105, forward strand.
GTATGTGGAGATCAGATTTTTAATAATATGTCTAAAATGCATTATATGTTTGGAGGTAAAGTAAAGTTGCCTTTGACCGTGATTACATCCACCGGAGCAGGTGTTGGTTCAGCTGCTCAACATTCAGAAACCCTATACTCAATTTTTGTCCATTTCCCTGGACTAAAGTGTGTCGCACCGTCAAATCCATACAATGCCAAAGGACTCCACGCAGCAGCAATCAGGGATGATGACCCAGTAATTGTGTTTAACAATAAACAATTGATGGGAGGAGTTGGTGGAGGGATTCACGTACCGGAAGATAGTTACGTATTTCCTATCGGTAAAGCCGACCGCCCAAAAGAAGGCACAGACATTACATTAATAGGGATTAGCTACACTACATATCAATGCCTAAAGGCAGCAGAAATTTTGGAACAAAAAGGTTTCTCGGCCGAAGTTATTGACCTTTTATCATTATCACCCCTGGATGAAGATGCAGTTCTAAGTTCGGTTAAAAAAACAAGGAACGTTATTATAGTCGATGAAGATTATCCTATGTGTTCTATGGCTTCTGAACTATCCGCGATAATCGCTGAACAGGCTTTCGATTTCTTAGACTCTCCTCCAATTCGTTTAAATGCTCCTCATGCATCTGTTCCATACAGCCCTGTTCTAGAAGCTGAATATATTCCCTCGCCAGAAAAAATAGCGCAAGCTGCTTTGTCAATATTGGAATAATTATCAAAACAACAAATAAAAATCACAGACCTTTAACGTTTGTCCAGGCCATAAATGAAGGAATTCGTTTACGAATGCGAGAGGACTCTTCAACAATAGTCATGGGGATTGACGTGGCCGGAGCCGCCGGAAAGGCTGATGAAGGTTTTATCGACCCTTTTGGTGGTACCTTTGCAATGACAAAAGGATTGATTCAGGAATTCGGTACTTCCAGAGTACTCGACACCCCTATATCTGAGACCGGTTTTGTGGGTGCAGGAGTGGGTGCTGCTGCTGCTGGTTTACGCCCGCTAGTTGACATGATGTTTGTTGGGTTTATCGGAGTGTGTGGTGATCAAATCTTCAACAACATGGCCAAAATGCACTACATGTTTGGAGGCAAAGTCAAACTACCCATCACTATCCAAGCACAAACAGCAGCTTCCGGGGGAAATGCAGCTCAGCATTCGGAAACTCTATACTCGATATTTGCACATTTTCCTGGACTTAAATGTGTTGTGCCTTCGGACCCATATTCTGCTAAAGGACTCCAAATTGCAGCAATGAAGGACGATGACCCGGTCGTCATTTTTCAAAGCACCAGGCTAATGGGCGTCAATTTTGACCAACATGTCCCAGAAGAAGCATACGAGTTGCCTATTGGGAAATCTAGAATTGTTAAAACCGGCGATGACGTTACGTTAATAGGAATTGGCACTACCACCAGAACTTGTATTCAAGCAGCTGAAAGCCTAGCTAAACAAGGATACCAAGCAGAGGTCGTAGATTTGTTGTCGGTATCACCCATTGATGAAGAGACTATTCTCTCCTCTATTAGTAAAACACGTAAAGTTGTAATAGTAGATGAAGATTACCCAAAATGTTCGGTTGCTTCTGAACTTTCAGCATTATCTGCTGAAAAAGCATTTGATCTACTCGACGCTCCGCCGGTAAGGGTGACTGCGCCTCATGCGTCGATACCATATTCTTCTGTTCTTGAACAGTTACATTTTCCAAGTGTAGAAACTGTAACTAAAGCATGTCGAGAAATCCTCGGTTAAGCCTCATGCTTATTTAAAAAACATTAAATTATTGGTTCATCATTAAAGTGTTAAAACGATATTCAATAAAACGGAGGAAAACATGGCTACCGAGATAGTAATGCCTAAACTCGGCATGGTTATGACTGAAGGTACTGTCTCAAAATGGAATCGAATTCAAGGAGAAGATATTGCTCAGGGCGAAGTCATATTAGAAATAGAAACTGAAAAACTCAATTATGAACTGGAGGCAACTGTGGCAGGAAAATTGCATCGGGTTGTTTCAGAAGGTGCAATAATACCTGTAAACGGATTGCTTGGCTATCTACTTGAAGCCGGTGAAACTCCACCAGAAAAGTCAGAAGATACCTCTACTCCAGATAAAGCTAAAGTTGCAACTCAAACCGTTATAAATAAACCTGTCCCTACTAAACAAATAACTGATGGCAATACGATACTCTCCACTCCAGGTGCGAGAAAATTAGCTTCTAAATTAGGAATTGATTTGTCTGATGTCGCTCCCACCGGACCAAGAGGCAGGGTAGTAGAAGCAGACGTAAGGACTCATAGTGAATCAGGAATTGAAACAAAAGATACTATAAATAATGTCACTGAAGCAGTAAAAACTATTATTTCAGGAATGCCTGCCCCTGCCAAGTTAACCAAAATGTCAGGAATGCGACAAGGCATTGCCTTCCATATGCTCAGCTCTATACAAAGCACGGCACAACTAACATTCACTCTTGATATTCCAGTAACAGAACTACAGTCTCAACGAAAAACTTGGTCTAAACAAAATAAAACAGCTATAACAAACACACATGTATATACAAAAATCTGTGCTGAAATCATTAAACAACTTCCAATATTCAACTCTATGCTAGCCGACGGTCATATTTATGAGTATGACAAAATTGACATCGGAATTGCCGTGGCGCTACCAGACGGCTTAATAGTCCCTGTTATAAAAGATATTGTGAATCTATCTCTAGGGGACTTAGCACAACTGACGTCCACTGCAAATAAAAAAGCTCTTGCAGGTAAGCTGAGTCCAGACGAAGTTTCTGGAGGAACATTTACTATTAGCGTCTTAGGGGTTGTTGAAGGATTTACTCCAATCTTAAATAGAGGCCAGTCAGCCATTTTAGGTGTCGGGGTAACCAAGCAAAAGCCAGTTGTTCAAAATGGACAAATCGCTATTAGAGATGTTTGTACATTTAATTTAACAGTTGATCATCAACTAGTAGACGGTGCTGTAGCCGCTGAATTTATGAAGCTATTTTCGACATATATAGAAAATCCAGATGAAGTCTTTAAATAGCTTGTTTGTATCAATTTAGATAATGTTCAAAGCTGGGGATTTATAATCAAAAAATCAACATATTCCTACATAAGCCTATCAGAAGGATTCCATCCGTTAAGCAGCTAATCTTCTAATTAACCTAGTCTATGTATTTAAGTTTTTGAGGGTACAATGGCCATAACCATTCTACGCCCTCGTTCCTAGGGGTTCTAACTACAGCACGGTTTTTTATCGTGTGTAATGCATACTGAATTAGATCCTCGCCAGTTTCGGTGGTATATCCAAAATTTACTACTAGGCGATTAAGAATTCCGTCATACCTACTTTTCCACTCTACTCGCTGTCTTGCAAATCTTGGTTTACTTAACGCTTTCTCTATTTTTCTTGGTGCCGGCAATAATCTATTTTCAATAGCTGCTTTCAGGCGTGGTTCAGATCGGTAATCATAATCTACGTTATTCTGCTTCCAAATCAAAATAGTGTTATTTATCTCATTACGAAAAGAATCTTTGTTGCGAGCTGTTATACGAATAGCTCGCTCAAGTTCTTGCATGTCTCGTTCATTTGAAAAAACTTTAGGTGAACGGCCATTATCGTCAGCTGAACAATATGCTTCAATATTGTTCAAATAATTTTCAAATAGTGCATTCGCATTAGCATAGAATGTCTCTTCAAATGCTAACTGCAGCTCTCTAATAGCTAACCTATTATATTCTTTAACTGTCTCTGTAATGAAATCAACATAAGTTAGTATGTCTGAAGTGTCAAGGCTGATATTTTCCTTTAATCCATTCCACATGCTGTCTAATGCAGCCAATGGTGTTACCACTGGTACTTGAGCGCTTGCTATTGATCCTATTCTATTTAAGATGTATCGCGGCGAAATACCACCCATTCCTTCATTTGGGTGATGGCGTTGCATGTCGACTACATCTTTATGAGTAAAGTTTGCTACCTGCCCCCCGTCATAAAGCTTAACTTTATCCAACAAAGACATACCCTGTGCAGAAGGTGCTTCCAGCCTTGACAGTATGGCAAATATAGAAACGACTGATAACGTTAAAGGCGCAATGTGAACATCGTGGACAGTGCTTTGGCCTATCATCTTTTTTAAGATTTTAACTTCTTGGCTAACACGCAAGTTATAAGGCACTTTTATAGCAATAATTCTATCTTTTAGGGCTTCCGATGATGGATCCATTGCAAACGTGTTGAAATCGCCTTCATTGGAATGAGCAACAATTACCTCATCTGCATAAACAGAACCGAATTTTTCCATTTTTATTAATTGTTCCTGAGCCAGAGACAATAATGTAGTTAATAAGGTACGATCTGCTTTAAATATTTCAACATATTCCATCATTCCACGATTAGCAACATTTAACTCTCCGTCAAGCCTAAATGCTCTAGCTGCCACTTCTTGTCGATCTCCGTCAAGTTTTAACTCATTATGGCTCCCAACTAGTACCGATGGGTCAGCAAGGTTGGGGTTGTTTGCTAAATAATACCCAATACCTCTTGCTCTAGATTCAGAAAAGGTAACTCTTGTAATAGGCATATCTGATGGGTTGCCTTGATAATCATGCTCCAACAAAAATCTACAATGAAAACAAAGTTCCCCTTCAATATGTATCCCATGATCATCGCTCATCTGGTGTCTAGCAATTCCAGTAACTAAATGAAGCGGGTCTTCTTGCATTGGGCAACCCTGGATAGTATAAACTGCCCCAGAATCTGTTTTAGTGTAATCCTCGAGCCCACGCTTAATGATGTCAATTATTGAAGATTTACCGCTAGCCGGGGGGCCCAGAAGTAGTAATATTCTTTTCCGAACTTCCAATCGTTTAGCAGCAGCTTCGAAATAACGTGCCACTTTTTCAAGTGCAGACTCAAGGCCAAACATCTTTTCATCAAATATCCTGTATAACGGTTCACCTTTAAGGTCCTTATAAACGCCAGGTGTCTTTATGGCTTCATTAACTAGGGCATGGGACAATTTAACAATAGAACTATTGGAAATTACCATGTTCAAATATTGCTCAAACGTACCATCCCATTGAAAATCTTCTGAGTCTTTTGTAATCTCAGCCAGAATTTCATGACCAGATATTTTATTACGGGTATTGTCTAACTTTTCAGTCAATTCCTGATTCCATTACAGCTTGATCCTAAGAACTCTTCCATTGCTTGCCTCGCTCATTGAAAAAATCATATTTCAACATCATTTTGTACTAATATTTAAAACTTAAGTCAAATTTCTTGAAATACTTCCCTGCTGTTATTAGTTGAAACTAACCGGTACCCACAAGAACTAAATTAAAGGCTTATGGTCCCAATACCAATCAAAATACCAACGAGACCTAAAATGGACCCACCAACTAGCAAAGACCACCCAGATACCAATCTGATAACGTGGAAAGGTATGGCCTGATGGAAAAATGTCAGTCCTGCATTTATCGCCAAGATAAATGTTGCTACTGACATTGATAGCCAAACGGCTTCACCATATTTATTAGACTCAGGGGCAAAACGAGTTACAAAATATAGAAACGTCAATATTGAAATTACACTCACGAACCCAGCAAATAATCCCACTGAGCGCTCTTCTAAATCTAAAAAGTTTTGGGCTCCAGAAGCTAATAGATACACTGCCCAAAGAACAATGAGGCTTTTAAACACAGTATTGTTTGTTGCCCAATGGGAGTGGTGAAGTTCTGACTGTATAATCACTGGATCTATTACTAGTGCGGTCAAGGATATCAGTGCTAAAAGTCCAAGAAGCAATCCCAAAGATCTACCTTCAGCTAAAAGGCCTAAAAGGTTCCATGACTGCGAGAATAGTGCTCCACCAACAAGTATAAAAAATACAGCTTCCATGTTATTACTCCTCTAAGGACATCATAATGTCACATAAAACAACTGTAGTGTCTAAGAGTTTATCTGTCTAGGAGTTTATCGGTTACTATAAAAATATGTTGTCAACAAAGTTTTGCTTATGTTAGTAGATTTTTTTTAACTTCCGGCTATCCATATTTACATAGCCTCGATCAGGATATCCTGTGTAAATCTGCCTAGGCCTTGCTATTCGTAACTCCGGGTCATTTCGCATTTCTTCCCAATGAGATAGCCATCCCGAAGTACGTGCTATAGCAAACAAAACAGGAAACATTTCTACAGGAATTCCCATTGCTCGATAAATTATTCCTGAATAAAAGTCAACATTTGGGTACAGTTTACGTTTAATGAAATATTCGTCATTTAACGCTATCTTCTCAAGTTCCAGCGCTATATCTAAAAATTTATTTTTACCTGTCACTTCAAAAACTTGGCTTGCAAGATTTTTTAATATTTTAGCCCTTGGGTCAAAGTTTTTATAAACTCTATGGCCAAATCCCATTAATCTGAACTCGCCCTGTTTCACTTTTTCTATATAACTTCCAACCTTCTTTACGGTACCGATTTCTGCCAACATTTCTAACACCCTCTCATTAGCACCGCCATGTAACGGGCCATATAGCCCTGCAGTGGCTGCAGATACTGAAACATAAGGATCTGCGTCAGAACTAGCTACAGCCCTCATTGCACTAGTGCTACAGTTCTGTTCATGATCGGCGTGTAATATTAGCAACACATCCAAAACTCTTTCTAACACAGGGTCTGGTTGATACTTAGTATCTGTAGTACGAAACATCATGTTAAGAAAATTAGCTGAATAACTTAAATCATTGTCAGGATACGCATATGGTAAGCCTACGCTATATCTATAAGCAAAAGCAGCAAGCGTGGGTATCTTGGCTATTAATCTTCGTATAGACCTTGCCCTTATTTTTGGATCATGTACATTACGAGATTTTGGATAAAAAGTAGAAAGTGATGCTAGAGAACTCACAAGTATTCCCATGGGATGAGCGTCATATCGAAATCCATCTAAAAATTTTTTGATTTTTTCATTAAGAAAAGTATGATTGGTAATATCAGCATTCCAAAGGTCATACTCCGATTCATCAGGCAATTCACCATGTAGTAATAAGTATGCCACTTCTAAGTAGGTACTCTTAGATGCAAGTTCCTCGATTGGGTAGCCCCTATACAGCAAGACTCCTGAATCACCATCGATAAATGTTATTGAGCTTTTGCAAGCAGAGGTGTTCATAAAGCCAGGGTCATGAACTAAAACACCAAAATCTTTTTCAGACGTCTTTATATCCCTTAAATCTTTAGCAGATATTGCAGAACCTGCATTAACATGCGTCCCGTGTAAAAGAGATAGCTCATGCTTCTTGCCAGTTCTATTATCATTGATGCTCAGCTTATCAACCATTAACCTACTCCAAGCTTCTTAGTTTATATTCTTAATGCTAACCACTATCACAGCTTTATTACTTTGCTTCATTAAATTTATCATAAATAAAGAATGCTTAAGTTTCTGGTCTTTAATGAGTCGACATCATATGAAAACAAAACTCATGCATGTTATGCTTAATATATTAAAGATTGCATGATCTAACGCTCTCAGCCTTATAGTAACTCAGCGCCACTTACCGATAAAATACGTTTTTAATTATGGAACAATCAAATTTAAATTCCTCCACAAGTGAACCTGAATGTTTGGTTCAAACTACCATCAAGAAATCGTTTTCGCGGTTGTCGCGATGGCATTCGTGCTTTTTATTTGGGGTCGATGGCGATTTGATTTAGTCGCCCTATTTACTCTTTTAGTTTTAGTTCTAGCAAATATAATTCCCGCACGACAAGCATTTACGGGGTTTTCTCATCCTGCTGTGATAACAGTAGCTGCTGTGTTAATTATCGGCAGAAGTCTTACCAATGCTGGAGTTGCAGATTCCATTAATCGACTTCTTTCCACTCTCGGCCATGGAAAACTTACTCAATTGGCGGCCCTTACTGGGCTAACTGTTTTGCTTTCTGCGTTTATGAATAATGTGGGTGCATTGGTGCTCATGATGCCTGTAGCAATTGAAACTGCCAGGCGAGCAGGTAGGTCCCCGTCATACTTATTAATGCCGTTAGCTTTTGGTTCGCTACTCGGTGGACTTATAACTGCTATTGGAACACCTCCTAACATGGTCATCGCCACGATTAGAAGTGACATGGGAAACGCACCTCCATTTGGAATGTTCGAATTTTCTCCTGTTGGATTAGCTGTGGCAGCAGCAGGATTTGTATTTATAGTGCTCATCGGGTGGAGACTTATACCATCCAGAACTTCCCCTTCAGGAGCACTAGACGCCTTCAGTATTCAAGAATATGTAACAGAGATTGTTGTGCCAAATGATGCAACTATGGCTGGAAGTATCCTTGGAGAAATAAAAAATGCGATGGATGCCGATTTCGATATTATTGGATTAATCCGCAATGAAACAAAACATGATGGTCCATCAACTTTACAAACAATACAATCTGGAGACATATTAATAATTGAGGCTGACCCAGAAGACCTTCAAGAACTTTTATCAGTTACTGGGTTTAAGATTGCGGGTGGTGATGGCTCAGTAACATGGTCAAGCAACAAAGGAGATTTAATCACCTCAGAGGCAGTAATCGCGCCCAACTCAGAACTTGAAGGCAGAACCCCTTCTGGAATAGACATGCTAAAAAGATACAGAATAAACCTGCTAGCAGTCTCCAGGCAAGGGGAGCGTATACAGGAACGTCTAAGTAGCTTAAGGCTAGCTATTGGAGATGTATTGCTCGTACAAGGAACCCCTGCGTCAGTCAAGGAAGGGCTTAGGTCAATGGGAGTTCTTCCATTAATTGGTAGAGACATAAGGCTTAATCGCCCCAAGCAACAGGCTTCTTTAGTTATATCTATATTTATAGTCGCAATTATACTTACAGCCACTAACGTCATCTCAATCCAAATTGCCTTCGTCAGCGCAGCCTTTTTCATGATTCTAATAGGCAGTGTAAGCCTGAGAGAAGCGTATGACAGTGTCAATTGGCCTATTATAGTATTGCTAGCGGCAATGATACCGATCGAGGGCGCTTTAGTAAGTACCGGCGGGTCATTAACTATTGCAAATGGAATAAATTCAATTGGAGCCCATGGATCAATAGCGCTCACATTATTGATCATATTAGTTGCTACAATGATCTTGTCTGGTGCTGTCAACAACACTGCTGCAGCTGTTATTATGGCACCTATCGCAATAGATGTGGCCGGGGGTATGGGGGTAAACATAGACCCATTTCTGATGGCAGTTGCTGTAGGAGCCTCAGCAGCCTTTCTCACTCCAATCGGCCATCAGTCAAACACTTTGGTAATGGGCCCCGGAGGGTATAAATTTACTGATTATTGGAGAGTCGGTCTCCCCTTATCGCTAGTGGTGATTGCAGTATCCATACCTTTGATAATTTATGTTTGGACACCTTGAGAAGTATCATGGGACAATGAATGAATCGTTTAGCTAATATTTCGCCTAGAAACGATTCTCTGGTTAGCCGTATAAGACGTATGCGCATATCTGACCAAGGAACTTGCTTAAACATCCAAAAGCTCACCTTTCCTGACGCACAGGTTTATACTGACTTTGCTAAAGAATTACGAAAAAATCACTCTATATATCTCGTAACATACTTTGATCTATGCTCGAGTCAAGTAGCGGTAAAAATTAAATCCTCTGGCTATTTATGCGAATGCTCAACCAATGCCAACAACATATCTGGCTTTATTGGCAGCTGGAGGGTGGCAGATCAAATTCAGATAATCGATTTTATTGTTACCCCAGAATTTCGTAAACTTCGAATCGGCTGGTTATTACTGGCTTCTTTAATTAAAGAAGCTGAACTCATTGAATCTAAATTAATCACTCTTGAGGTTCGCGCTTCAAATAACCCTGCAATCAATTTATATAAAAACTTTGGCTTCAAAATTTGTGGTAGTCGTAAAAATTATTACTCTAATAAATCTGAAGATGCTATATTAATGAACCTGGACCTTACATCCTAAAATTCCATTAGTTTAAATCAATCAATACAAGATTATTTTCCATAAATAATGACTAAAAACTAACGAATTGGACCCATTAAGCGTTTTATAATTCAGCAAGAAGGGACCAGTAACGTGTATAGGGAACAAAAACTAACAAAAGATCAGATCGATCGATATGTAGTGCTAGCTCAGAAAGGAGAGTCCTCTGCTTTCGAAGCGCTGTATGACCATTTTTATGATCAGATATTTAGGTATATTGTTTTCAAAACAAGCGATTCCTCCACCGCAGAAGACTTGACCGAGGATGTTTTTTTACGAATGCTAGAATCCATCAAAAAGTTTAAACCACAGGGTCACCCGTTTTCCTCTTGGCTTTTTCGGATAGCCCATAATCGCGTTATTGATCACTATAGAAAGCAAGGGAGGGATCGAAATGTTCCTTTAGACACAATATTGAGTACCGTCGGGGACTCTCAAACAACTTTAGACAATTATGTAGAAACCAAATTAGCTATGCGAGAAGTTAATCAAGCTATGGCACAACTGACTGAACTCCAGCGTGAGGTTTTAAATCTCAGATTTGCAGGCGGTTTGAGTATCAAAGAAACTGCAGAAACAGTTAAGCGGAATGAGAATTCTGTCAAAGCACTACAACACTCAGCTGTAAAAAAATTACGCGTTTTACTACAGCCAAATCAACTTTTTTCCGAGAAATTAGCATAAATAATGCACCCATTTAAGATAAATAGAACCCTTGATCACATATTTAATCATTGCATCGAGCTTATGTATCAAGGGCAGAGCATAGAAGATTGTGTGAAATTATATGATTCCAAAAGAATCCAATTATTACCTTTACTTAAAGCTGCTCAAATAACAATTGCTACCGCTCAATCCGTTAAACCCCGTAAGGATATAAAAAAAATCACCAAACTTCGTCTGTTATCGACAATTAAACAAATAAAGCCTGTATCTAATATTGGAGAGCAACTCACAGAATCTTTATATTTACCGATTAAATTGCGCGCCTTTGTAAAATCAATTTTTGTAAACAAAAAATTAGACGAAATAGTAAACCACTGCATAGGACTTATGAATCAAGGTCAGAGCATAGAAGATTGCTTAAAACTATACGAATCAAGTAAGGCAGATCTTGCCCCGTTATTAGAATATGTTGCTATTTCAATGAACGCCGCGAGGTCTGTTGATCCCAGAGAACCGGCTAAGCAGGCTAGCAAAACTCGCTTTTTAGCGGCAGTCAACAAAACTGGTCGCCCATCTAGATTCTCTGTCGTTTTTTCGCGTAATTTATTTAGGCCAATTGCACTGCCAATGACTGCGCTGGTATTTTTATCTGTGTTGATTTTGGGGTCTGGCAGCATAGCTGCAGTTTATTCAGACAACGCGATTCCAGGCGACAATAATTATTGGATTAAGCGTGCAAGAGAAAATATCACATTGGCAATAACACACTCTGACACTGAAATAGCACAGACTCATGCGAAACTAGCCTCTACTCGAGGCGAGGAGATGCTTAAATTAATTAAACAAGGCAGGGTTGCTGCTGCTGAAGGGCATCTTGATTCTGTGTTTAAGCACTTGTCTGCATCTGCCCAACACTCTGGAGTATCTTTAACCTTTAATACTGTAGATGCCCCTCCAACTAAAATTTCTATTCAAACTGACGAAGCGCTAGGATTGCTAAGAGTAACGCTACAGCAAGGGAGTGAAGTATTGAGCGTAGACAAAGTTCCCTTGAGCATTGAGCATACAATTAACGGAAGTAATCGGGTGGATCGCATTAGATATGAGTTTGAGCTGGCGTTTCGGATTTTACTCTGGTCTATTGATAATGCTGAGCAGTCCGATCCTTTCTGGATCAATCAATCAAGTTTTTCAAGGTAAATTATAGAGTCGTAGCGACTATAGTCAACGGTCACTAATTTATTATTCAGGCTTTTAATCAAGAATTTGATCTCGCCCATTCCTGTTTTGGGTCATCAACTTCTATCTTTGTCATTCCACCAGGAAAATAACTATGAAGTTTTTTTAAGGCCGATGACAGAGATGATGATGGCGGCTGCCAATCATGCATATAATAAACTGCATTTACTTTAGCTTGTAATAGTTCTTTAGTGCAGCCAAAACATGGCTGCAATGTCGTATATAAATCAGCACCTTCAACTGATATTCCAAATCTCGCAGCACTTAATAAAGTGTTTTGCTCAGCGTGAACGCAAATACATAAATCATAAGCCTCTCCCGACGAGTAGGTTTGACGATCTAGGCAACGATCACAGCCACCCTGATCACAATTTGGCATACCTTGGGGAGTTCCGTTATATCCTGTGGTTAATATCCGATTATCTAAAACTAAAATAGCCCCTATTTTCGAACCTTGGCAATTAGCCCTGTCCCGAACGGCCATTGCTATAGTGATGTAGTATTCACACCAATCAGGACGATTTATACTTTGATTAGATGATACGGGTTTCATGTTCATGCTGTTTCTCCAATAAAAATTACTCTATTATTATGAGCATCAAAACATGTTTCGTTGTTTATATTTATCGTACTCAATGCCTAAATGTTGATATGCGAGCGGAGTTGCTATTCTGCCCCTTGAAGTACGCTCCAGAAAGCCTAATTGAAGTAGAAAAGGTTCATAAACATCTTCTATTGTGTCTGACTCTTCGTTAATTGAGGCTGAAACGGTATCAAGCCCGACAGGACCACCTCCAAATTTCAGGATAATACAAGTCAATACCTGCCTATCTATATCGTCCAGTCCTATATTATCTACTGCAAGCTTATTGAGCGCCTCTAGTGCCACTTCTTGGTTTATCCCAGACCTAGTGACAACTTCAGCGTAATCTCTAGTTCGTTTCAGTAGTCTATTAGCTATTCTTGGCGTTCCTCTTGCCCTACGAGCAATCTCTGAGCACCCCTCATCAGTAGCCTCAATTTTCAATATCTTAGTTGACCTTGATACTATAGTAGACATTGCTTGTTCATCATAAAAATCTAGCCTATGTATCAACCCGAAACGATCCCTAAGTGGAGCGCTTACCATTCCATACCTTGTGGTTGCTCCAACAAGCGTGAAGGGCTGTATAGACAGGTTCATTGAACGCGCCTTTAGTCCTTTGTCAACTACCCATGAGACAAAAAAATCTTCCATCGCAGGATAAAGTATTTCTTCTACTATGCGTGGCAACCGGTGTATTTCATCGATAAATAAAACGTCAAACTTTCTAAGTTGGGTTAATATTGCAACCATGTCGCCCGCTCGCTCAATAGCTGGGCCAGATGTCATTTTTATACTAACCCCCATTTCTGTAGCCAATATGTGGGCCATTGTTGTCTTGCCTAGTCCTGGAGGTCCATAAATTAGAGTATGATCAAGTGGATCACCTCTTTGTAAGGCTGCCTTAATAGAAATCGTTAAATTATCTTTTACACGATTTTGGCCAATGTATTCCGACAATTTCCTTGGCCGTAGTGATAGATCCGCAGCAACCTCGCCTTCTTGAGTTAAAGCAGATACAATCCGTTTTTGTTGGTCTTTAATACCACTTTCGTCTGTCATATTATAATTTCTTGGATATAAGCTAGATTTAGAACGCTTGTTCATTTTATGGGTGGTTGGATTCAACGTCAATTGAATATCGCAAACGTATTTAACAAGCAATAGGCTAGATTTTTATACTGAACTAGATAGGAAGATTTAATGGAAAGCAAATCTAAGTCCAATTGGATCAAAAATGTACTTAAGCCTACTATAAAGCGTCGACTCGAACGTAAATCCAATTTCGATAACCATTCGGGAATCAAAATTGACACTGTATATGATCATGATGATTCAAATAGCTCGACCCTAGGATATCCTGGAGAATATCCTTACACACGCGGATTACAGCCTAATATGTACAGAGGCAAAGTGTGGACAATGAGACAATATGCTGGCTTTGCCTCCGCTGAAGAATCAAATGCACGTTATAAATTTTTGCTTGATAGCGGACAAAGCGGACTATCGGTAGCTTTCGATTTGCCAACTCAAACAGGATATGATTCTGACCACCCCCTCGCCATTGGTGAAGTTGGGCGCGCAGGGGTCCCCATAAGCTCTTTAGTAGACATGGAGATTTTATTTAAAGAGATTCCATTAAACAAAGTCACTACGTCCATGACCATAAATTCAACCGCCTCGGTACTACTCGCAATGTATATCGCTCTTGCAAAGAAACAAAATATACCTTTAAACCAGATTGGTGGCACCGTACAGAACGATATTTTAAAGGAATATATAGCTAGGGGAACCTATATTTTTCCTCCGATTCCTTCGATGCGTCTAGTTACTGATTTATTTCAGTATTGTGCTGAAAACATACCAAAATGGAACACAATTTCGATATCTGGCTACCACATGCGAGAAGCTGGCGCTACGGCTGTACAGGAATTAGCCTTTACATTCTCTAACGCGATTGAATATGTTCACGCTGCCATAAATTCTGGATTGGATGTGGATTCATTTGCTCCTAGATTGTCCTTTTTTTTCGTCGCACAGAGCGACTTATTCGAGGAAATATCAAAATTTCGGGCAGCCAGAAGGATGTGGGCAAATATAATGAGGAATCAGTTTGGTGCAAAAGATCCACGTTCATGGATGTGCCGTTTTCATACACAAACAGCTGGAGTTACTTTAACAGCTCAACAGCCAGACAATAATATTATAAGAAGCGCATTTCAAGGACTGTCAGCAGTTTTAGGTGGGACTCAATCTCTTCATGTTAACTCTCGTGACGAAGCTCTATCTTTACCGACTCCCGAATCTGCAGAACTATCCTTACGGACACAGCAAATCCTATCCCATGAAACCGGCATTACTGACACAGTCGATCCATTAGGGGGGTCTTTTTATATAGAAAACCTAACTGATCAAATTGAAAGTAAAGCAAATGATTATATAGATCAAATCCAAAATATGGGAGGCGCGCTAGGTGCGCTACAACAAGGTTTTCAAATTAAAGAAATACATGATTCAGCATATAAAATACAACAAGATATAGAAAGTAATGAACGAATTGTTGTAGGAGTGAATGCATTTCAAACTAAAGATCAAACTGTTATTCCAATTCAGAGAATTGATCCAAATCAAACTCGTATTCAACTCGAAAGGTTACGCAAGGTAAAATCTGAACGAAACAGCGGTGAAGTAACGAGATGCCTAGAAAACCTTAGCGTTGCCGCATCGAATACCGAGAATATAATGCCCATAATGATCAAAGCTGTTGAAAATTATGCTACTGTCGGTGAAATATCAGACACACTAAGGAGGGTTTTTGGTGAACAGAAAGAGTTTTCTCCATTCTAAGAAACTATCCGTAGGGCTATTATGATCGACCCTTACTTGAATGAAAGCGACATACTTCTGAGGAACACAATCAGGGATTTTGTGGACCGTGAATTGATTCCTCATGCTAGTAGATACGATGTAAATGAAGAATTCCCTAGTGACGCCATGTCAAAGCTTTCTAAAATGGGTTTATTTAGACTCAGTATCGATGAAAATTATGGAGGTGTCGAAGGTTCTAATCTGCATTTAGCCATAGTTACTGAAGAACTTGCTAGAGGATGCGCGTCTACTGCAGTGATATACGCAACTCATTTGTCTTTATGCACAAAGTATATTGATTTATTTGGTAGTCATAAACAAAAAGCTTCATATTTACCGAATCTTGTGGCTTCGAATGTCTTAGGTGCTCTAGCATTAACTGAGGCTGATGCCGGAAGCGATGTTGCTTCTATTAAAACATTAGTAACTGATACCAAGGGTGGGTTTCTGATAAACGGCTCAAAACACTTTATAACAAACGCAAAAGAGGCTGGGATTATAATTGTTGTTGCCACTAGGAATCCAAGCTTAGGCTCTAAAGGCATGGAAACATTCATTCTGGAAACACCTTGTGAAGGCTTAACAATAACTCCACAAAAAGGGAAATTAGGTGTCCGGGCTTCGTCGACTTGCGAATTAAACTTTAATAACGTATTCATTCCAAAAGATAACAGAATTGGCAGACCTTACAAAGGATTCCCTATGACGATGCAAGTTCTCGACACAGGTAGGATTCTTATAGCAGCGCAAGCACTTGGAATAGCTCAAATGGCACTTGATGCTTCAATACAATACTCTAGGCATCGAAAAGCCTTTGGTAATTTAATATCAGAGTTTCAGACCATACAAAACATGTTGGCAAATATGGCTACTGACATTGAAGCTGCCCGTCTATTAACCTATCGGTGTGCATCATTATCAGATTATAATCAACCCTTTAAGACAGAAGCGTCAATGGCTAAGTTGTTTGCATCAAAAGTCGCTGTGGAATCGGCTAGCCAAGCAGTGCAAATACATGGTGGAGTTGGGTATTTTGCCCCAAATGTTGCCGAGAGACTGTATCGAGATGCAAAAATTACTGAGATATATGAAGGTACGTCTGAAATACAGCGTATATTAATAGCAAGATCGTTGCTTAATCAATGAAAAATTACTTGCTAAGTTAACTTTTTACTACCATTTAATGCAGGAGGAATAAATTTTGAGTGACTCTAGTAAGGCGGGCTGCGTGGCTCGACATATTAACCATATAGCCCTTGCAGTATTAGATTTAGAAAAAACAATTAAGTTTTATGTGCAAACATTTGGTATTAGCACGCCTGAAGTCGTTGAGTTGCAAGATCATGGAGTTAAGGCTGCTTTAATAAGGGTGGGTGGATCCCAATTGGAATTTATTCAACCCCTTAAAAATACAGGCGGAGTAGCTAATTTTATAGAAAAGCGAGGTGAGGGTGTCCATCATATATGTTTTGAAATAGATGGTCTGAATGAAAGTTTAAAGCAATTAGAAGCCTCCGGAATAAATCTAATCGATAAAACCTCACGCAGTGGTCTTTCAGGCGACATTGCATTTATACACCCTAAGTCGACTGGCGGTGTCTTAATCGAGTTGGTCGACTCCGCGAAAGCCAGGCGGTAATTAATGACTGATAGAATTATACGAGTATTGGTAGCAAAACCCGGGCTTGATGGACACGATAGAGGGGCTAAAATCGTAGCTCGTTCTCTGCGTGATGCTGGCATGGAAGTAATATACACAGGCATAAGGCAGACTCCTGAAATGATCATTTCCACGGCAATTGATGAAGATGTAGACGTAATTGGACTATCTATTTTATCTGGCGCTCATCTAGAGCTTTTCACGCAAATTATTGATGGTCTTTCGCGGCATAATAGAGATGATATCCTAATTGTCGCCGGAGGCATCATTCCTGAAGAAGATCGACTACAACTAAAAGAAATGGGAGTATCAAATGTTTTTGGCCCAGGAACATCAACGCAAGAAATAGCTTTGTTCATCAAACAAGCCTTTAATGATCAATTATAAATAAACTATTCACTATGGTTTGAAATGTTCAGGCGCTCTTTCAGAATTGTGGTGCGCCTTGATAAACAACTCAATACGGTCTAAGTCCAATTCATCCATCTCGTCAATATATGACCAGGCAGTAATGGCTATCTTTTTATTTAGCCCCTCATATGGAGAAACAACGATTTTTTGATACTGCTTTGAGAATTCCGTAAAAACGTCAATTACATCCTTACAGTCATCATCGCAGTTATAATGCAATCCAACACCACCTTGTACTAAGTTTTGAATCAAAACTTCGTCTGAGATGAATTCATTATGGACGCCCCAAGGAGCCGGAGCATCCGGAATCCCATAATGCCAGCCCGATGTGGCTGGAGTCGACTTGTATTCAGGGTGAGATTCTCCAAACCTAATTACCAGGTTAATCTGCTCAAAAACCTTAGTACCCGGTAGTCTCCCGTTCACTAGATAATCTTCTGCCTCAGGTATTTCTATACTAATTGCGTCTTCATATCCATAAAAATCATAAGTAGCACTCACTATTGCTTCTCTAGCGTCAATTTGTGATGGCAAATATGCTTTAATATCGGGCATAAATATCGGGCCTTGTAACATTAATTTATATATTCTTAGATTATCTTCATTAACCCATAAATCTACGTAAATATTTTCGTCAATATTTCCAAATAAAGATTCAATGCCAGTAACTTTCATGTGTAGTAATGCCACCTCGGCTAATTGTTCTCTCGAAACAATCGCAAGTGACCCAGACTCTTTCAATATGGCGTTTATTATGGTTGTTGGGCTTGAGAAAATTTGACCAGTATCTTCTGAAGAAGTCCATTTACTGTTTATTGAATCCGCAAAATACAACTCCCCATCACCTGAAACACTGACGATATCAGTGTCAACAAATCCCATGTTTATGGATACCACTGACTTTGTTTTATCTATAGGTTCAAATTCACCTGATATTGAAAGAGGGACCTTTACCTCAATTCCAGCAACGCTTGTGCTTATAGTCGCATTCATAGAATATCGAAAGGTTTCTTTGCCTGCCTCTTGAATAAGGTGAATTTTAATGTCGCTCAATTGCTGTTCAGAAAAGCTAACTTCCTTAACAGATAAAACCTCGTGTTCAACAAAATTTAACTGCTCTTCTGGCACAACATCTACTAGGGCGTGGTTTGTTTCACTCTGCGAACTAGCCTTAGGATTGGCGGTACATCCTGCCAAGAAGAAGGCGATAATCAAAATTATTACCGAATATGTCAGAGACTTTTTATATTTCATATAGAGTTTTGATTATTAACCAGTTTCTTTTACCAGTTTCTTCTAAAAGAAACTATTAGCATGGTCTAATGTCGAATTGAACAGAAAATTTAGTTGCTATAACCTAACATGTCAATCTTGTAAAATATCATTAAAAATGTCAATTTTGAGGCATGTTAGCCATTCCTTTCGTAATAAACTTAACTTTTTAAATGGGGCTCTCATTAAACTCGGTGTATTAATTTTCTATTATAAAGTGTTTAGGGGTTATATGAGGAACTCAAAGTTGTTAATTAATCAAACAAAACCAAGGTTACTCCAATCCATATATACTCTCCAGGAATTTACATTAATTGCCCATTAAACCTCTATGAAGGCAGTTATTCATGTAAAAAGACATGTCAACTCTAGGTGCGGAACCAAATTTTGGGCTAAAATTTATCAGAATAAAGTGTTAAACTTAATTCCTAATTTCGTTTAACATCATTCAGTACAATATATTATTAACCATTTGGAGAATGAAGTGGCACCTCTTCCTAAAAAGAAACAAACAAGATATCGCAAGGGTGGTCGAGCCGCCCACTTTAGCATTACCAAGCCATCTTTTGGCATGTGTTCTAACTGCAGCGAACCAAAACAACCTCATCGGGTATGCCCAAGTTGCGGTTTTTATAATGGACGACAGGTCATCGGCAACGATCTAGAAACCAGTTTAGATTCAGTATAGATTTTAACTCATTAAACTAATAAGAATATGAGTTCCGCTAATACAACAATTAACGCCGAATCTAAATTCGCTTTTCTTCTTCCCG
Organism: Chloroflexota bacterium; assembly: GCA_003228095.2. GTDB lineage: Bacteria > Chloroflexota > Dehalococcoidia > Lucifugimonadales > UBA2962 > UBA2962. The sequence goes on from QGNM01000010.1 coordinate 39,610, forward strand.
GACAAGGCAGCCAGATGGTAGGAATGGGCAAGGATCTCTATGACAACTCTCCTGCTGCTAAGCTCGTTTTTGAAGAAATTGACGATGCCCTTAATCAACCTCTTTCCAATCTAATATTTGAGGGACCAGAATCAGAGCTAACCCAAACTTGTAATGCACAACCCGGAATAATGGCTGTAAGCCTAGCTGCTTATAAAGCCATGGAGGAATTATTAGGCGAGAAAGACATGCCTAAGCCAACTTTTGTGGCTGGACATAGCCTTGGAGAGTATACAGCTTTGGCAATCACTGAATCCCTTGATATCAGTAGTACGGCCAAATTGGTCCAAAAAAGAGGCCGCTTAATGCAAGAGGCCTGTGAATTGCAGCCTGGCACGATGGCTGCAATTATAGGATTGGATGAAGTAATTGTTGAGGAAATTTCCAGACAAACTGGAACATACATATCTAATATAAACACCGATCAGCAAGCAGTTATAAGTGGAGACATCGTTTCTGTGGCACAAGCATTAGATATGGCATCAGCTCGGGGGGCCAAGCGAGCCATGCCCTTAAAGGTCGGCGGTGCATTTCATTCAGCTTTAATGGAGCCTGCAAGAGACGGGCTTGAAAATGCCGTTAATTCAGTTAACCTACAAATTCCAAATGCTCCCATAATCGCAAATATAACGGCCAGGCCAATCAAGACAGTCAAACAAATAAAGAAAGAATTAGTTTCTCAAATTTGCGAATGCGTGCAATGGAAAAGATCTATTGAATACATGATTTTATTAGGTGTTACAAATTTTATTGAAATTGGCCCTGGCAACAGCTTACATGGAATGTTGAAGAGGATCGATAAATCTGTTGGAAGTATGTCAATTGGTAACTTCAATTCAATACAGGGTTTAACCCTTAAATAAAAGCATGGACATAAGGCCAGAGCGGAAAACCCCTAACGGTTCTAATATAGATCAACCTTTCAGGTCCAGAAGTAAGGCTAGAGAAATAACGATGCAAGTCCTGTTTGAACAAGACACATCATTCCATTCTAGTAAAAAATCTCTTAGAGCACGATCCCAATCTAAGGATGTTTGTCAAGAATCAGAGATTTATGCGACCAAATTATTGAACATGATTGGTGAAAACATACATCAAATAGATGATTTAATATCAAAGTTCGCTCCGTCCTGGCCACTAGACCAAATGTCTGGAGTAGATAAGAATGTTTTAAGAATCGCGATCGCTGAGATTATTGGTAAAGAAGATATCCCTCCTAAAGTTGCTATTAACGAAGCTGTAGACTTAGGAAGGATTTTTGGCACTGAAAAATCACCAAAATTTATTAATGGCGTATTAGGATCTCTAATACTTGCTAAAAATGTTAAGGTATAATTTGTTTTTTACAATTCTAGGAGAAATTAATGGCAACAGTAGTTGAAAGGGTGCAGTCCACTGTGGCTGACAAATTGGGTGTTGAGCCCGAAGAGGTTACCCCCGGAAAATCATTTATTGATGACTTGAACGCTGATTCGCTTGATTTAGTTGAGTTAATAATGGCTTTTGAAGAGGAGTTTACTTCTGATTCAGTCACTATAGAAATATCTGACGAAGATGCTGAGTCCATTACCACTGTTCAAGCAGCAATAGATTTCCTTAAAAAACACGGGGTAAAAGACTAATAAAATCATCCACGGGCCACACGATTTAATCATAAACAATTTAACCTTTACTGTGAAATTGTGGAATATTAAGATTCAATCTTTTAGGTATTCTTTGTTATTAAATATGTCGACCCCGCTATGATAATTTCTGAATATGAATCACTAGTCAACAAAATAAAGACTTGTGTTCAATGTGATCTGTCTAAAACTCGAACTCACGCAGTTCCCGGAGAAGGTAGCTTAGATTCGAAAATACTGCTTGTTGGTGAAGCTCCCGGTGCCCGAGAAGATGAACAAGGGCTGCCATTCATTGGAACTGCAGGTAGCGTGCTGTCTAACATGCTTAAGCTTATTGGTTTAAGCAGACAACAGGTATATATTGCAAATATTATAAAATGCAGGCCTCCAGATAACCGAGACCCCAGCCCTAATGAGATAAATCAATGCTGGAAATATTTAGACAAGCAAATAGAAATTATAAATCCAGAATTAATTGTAACCCTTGGAAGGCATTCATTTAACAATTTCTTCCCAGGAGAGTTAATTAGTAAAGAAAGAGGGAAGCCAAGAACATGGAAGGGGCGAATAGTTTTTCCTGTGTACCACCCCGCAGCAACTTTGTACAACCCGAAGCTTAAACCAATTTTAGAGGAAGATTTTCGTCAAATGAAAACATTAATAAATAGTTCAGAATCAGGAGATATAAAAGAGTCGCCAGAGAATTCATGCAAAAGCCAGCTGGCATTTGATTTAGATAAAGGTCAACTTCAACACACAGAGCCTAACTCTGGCAAACACGCGTAGGTTTATTATTAATTGAAAAAAAATCCTAATATCCGCATTATACCGCTAGGTGGCTTGGGCGAGATTGGACGTAATATGATGGTTATCGAAATAAACGATGACATCATTGTAATCGACGCTGGAGTTTTGTTTCCAAGCAACGACATGCCAGGCGTAGACTTCATAATCTCAGACATTAGCTATTTGATCGAAAACCACGAGAGGGTCCAAGCTATATTGTTGACCCATGGTCACGAAGATCATATAGGCGCCCTACCTTACGTTCTTTCTGAATTAAATGTGCCGGTTTATGCTTCTAAGCTAACGCATGGGCTAATAAGTGTTAAGTTAAGAGAGCATGGACTTTTACAACACTCTCAGCTCCACATTATTGAACCTAACAAACTATTAAAAATCGGTTCATTTGATGTCGAATTTTTTAGAGTATGTCACTCCATTCCAGATTCAATGGGTATCGCCATCCACACTCGTCAAGGCGCCATTGTCCATACTGGAGATTTTAAGATAGATCATACCCCTATAGACAACCATAAAACAGACTTCGCCACTCTCTCACGGTTAGCTGACGACGGAGTGCTAGTATTGCTAGCTGACTCAACCTATGCAGAAGTTGATGGATACACCCCATCAGAATCAACAATTCAAGCCCCTATTGATTTAAAAATATCTCAAGGGGAAGGGAGGGTAATTGTTGCGACTTTCGCGTCTTTAATTTCAAGAATGCAGATAGTGCTCGACAGTGCATTTCGGCACAATCGAAAAGTTGCTGTTGTTGGGCGCAGCATGAGTAATAATCTTAAAATGGCAATTAAATTAGGATACTTGCATGCTGAACCGAATGTATTGGTTTCATTAAAGGAAGCTAAAAAACTACCTAATAACCAAGTAATTCTTTTAGCTACAGGAACTCAAGGTGAACCAACCAGTGCGCTCGTCAGGATGTCTAGAGATGAACACAAGGACGTAAAAATTATCTCCGGAGATACAGTCATCTTGTCATCATCACCTATTCCAGGAAATGAATCTCTGGTTTCTAAAACAATTGATGGCCTTTACAGGCTGGGGGCAACGGTGTTTTCAAGTCGAAACGCTTTAGTTCATGTTCATGGCCACGCTTCCAGAGAAGAATTGAAACTTTTGCTTAATATAGTTCGCCCACAATTTTTCATCCCCATACATGGAGAATATCGCCATTTGGTTGCACACGCAGAATTAGCTCAGAATGTTGGTATAAAACCTAAAAACACGCTGGTTATAGAAAATGGCTACGTTGTTGATATAAATTCAGATCAAGCAGCTATTACAGACTATATATCCCTAGAACAGGTTTTTATCTCCGGCCAAAAAATGTGGCGAAACGCAGATTTACAACTACGTCAGCGCAACCGCATATCCAAGTCAGGTCTTGTAGTAGTGGGGCTGTCTATCCAAAGTCAATCATTAGAAATATTAAGCAAGCCATCGATTGTTTCATATGGCTTTCCAGAACTCAATAAAGTTGAAAGTCTTTCAGAAAAAACTTCACAATTGGTGCATTTTGCACTGGAAAATAATGCGGGTTCAGTATTAGATTGGTACGACATACAAGAAAATATTACACGTTTGGTTGCTGATATGTTGTACAAAGAAACAAAAAGACGTCCAGTAATTTTAGCTCTAGTGCAACCAGTGAATTAAGAGCTTTAAGGCTTACTTTTTATTCAAACCTATTCGTTATGAACGGAAAGTTATGACATGAATAGCAAACTAGCTTACAATTTCAATAAATTTTTACCAAAACATCAAACTGGTTACGTAGCCGGATGCGTTTTTGCTGTCATCGCAATAATCTCCATTTTAGGCCTTATATTCAGCTCCCAAATTACAGACAGGTCTATCCTCATTCGAGATGAACTATTATTTCAGCTAAGCCTAGGACTTATACCAGCTGGAATATGGATATCAGCTTTCATTGCAACTTTATATAAATTTAAAACCATAATTCACAGACGCGGTGTTGTTATCTTAATTTCACTACTGTTTGTAGGTATAGCCATTTTATCGATACTCTCAGCTTTTCATCCAGGCTTTGATTCTAGCTTAAGGATATTTACACTTGATGGCAAAGTGTCTTTAGGGGGGCAGATTGGCTCTTTAATTACTAATGACAGTCTCATAATTTCGACAGTCTTAGCCATCACGATGCTCTGTTGCAGCATCGTGATTTTATTTCCTAAGGTCAGCTACTATGCAGTGGTTAAATTTACAATTACTTCTCGGAACACTGTCCTTGTTTTTATTACTTTATGCTACTCAATGTCTGCTTCAATATTAAATTTTTCAAAAATAAATTATGACAAGTTTCAGTCGGTTTTGTTTCTTTATAAAAGTCAAAGGGATCCTTTAACCTCTTCAATAGATCAGGCGCCAATATTTGAACCTAACAAAGAGATACCGGATTCTGATTACATAAATATTGAAGAAGTATCTGAGCTTATTGCCAGCACAACTCATGAAACTCCTGAAGACTCAAACGATTCTCTTGAAAATTCTTTCAACCTAATCCAGGAACATCAATCTAAAGTTAATAAATCATGGAATGAAGCTAATGAACATGAAAGCAAGTTACAGCAAACCTTATCTGTAGAAGGTATTCCGTTATTAGATAAATGGGGTAAATTATGGGCACTGCCAAAAAAGACTATTTTTATTGACGCCCCTGCGCCGGTAGTTCCTGTATCTGAAATGGCCGAAACATCCAAAAAAATCCAACAAACCCTAAATGATTATGGAGTGGAAGTAGAAGTAAAGATGACAAGGTCTGGGCCAACAGTAACCATGTATGGCATTGAGCCTGGGTGGATTAGAAAATATAAACAAGAAAGCGCGACTGACAATGCCGGAAGGACAATATTAGATAACTCTGGAAAAATAGTTAAGAAAAAGGTTGAAACTAAAACGCGCGTAAAGGTTGACACTATAATGCAACGCGAAAAAGACCTGGCGCTTGCCTTACAAACTTCTTCCATTCGTATCGAGTCTCCTGTCCTTGGAACTTCTTTAGTTGGAATTGAAGTGCCAAACGCCAATCCTTCTTTAGTCACGATTAGATCTGTGATGGATAATAGCCTTTTTGACAATCTAGTAAAATCAGGAACACTGCCAATAGCACTTGGTAAAGGTACTGGAGGCGATGACGTTGTATTAGATCTAATCAATATGCCTCATTTATTAGTTGCTGGAGCCACAGGAAGTGGAAAAAGCGTCTGCCTTAACACCATAATTTCCTGTTTAATTACTGAAAATACACCCTCAGAATTACGCCTTCTGTTAATAGACCCCAAGCGAGTTGAGCTAACCCCTTTTAATGGCATACCACACCTATTAACGCCTGTTATTGTAGAAACCACAGAAGTTGTGCCACTACTGAAAGCCCTTATTAACGAAATGTTCAAGCGCTACAAACATATGGAGCAATCTGGAGCAAGAAATATTTCCTCTTACAACTCGAAAACCAAGGAAAAAATGCCTTACCTTGTTGTCGTGGTTGATGAACTAGCTGATTTAATGATGTCTTCTTCCATAGAAGTTGAACAGTCGCTTTGTCGACTAGCTCAACTTGGAAGAGCAACAGGAATTCATTTAATAATTGCGACACAAAGGCCTTCTGTAGATGTTTTGACAGGATTAATCAAAGCAAATTTTCCAAGTCGAATCGCATTTGGGGTGACTTCACAAATTGACTCAAGGACTATTTTAGATAGTGCTGGGGCAGAAAAACTTTTAGGACGGGGCGACATGTTATATCAGCCAATCGATGCTTCACGGCCCAGTAGAATCCAAGGAGTTTTTATATCTGACTCAGAGATATCTAAATTAGTTGAGTACTGGAAAAATATTAACTGGCCGCCTATACCTGATATAGATTTAAGTTTAAGGGAAACCTCTGACAAATCTAATAACACTAATACTCACGAGGTAGGGGACGAATTGTTAGATGAGGCGATTGCCCTGGCACACTCTGAGCGCAAATTATCGACTTCCTTTTTACAAAGGCGTTTAAGGGTTGGTTACCCAAGAGCGGCACGACTGATGGATGACCTTGAAGAACAGGGTATAGTTGGGCCTAGTGATGGATCAAAATCACGTGATGTTATAATTCGATAAGACTGCTTGAAGCATGCAGTCTTATCGCCGATTGATTATCATAAATCAATCTTTAGGATTTTTCTGTAAGCAGGCAAAAAGGCATGGTTCGAAAACTATCGAGTCTTCTTAGGATTCTTTTAAGCTCTAATGAAGCACAATCGCAAATTAAACAGGTAGCCACAACTCTAAGAGAAGCCTGCTTAGTGTGCGGTATAGTGC
>QGNM01000013.1 GCA_003228095.2 Chloroflexota bacterium
ATATCTAGTTCACTAATCAAATCGTATTCTGTTCCCAAAAGATTTTTTCTAAATAAGACTTGTATTCGTCCAGATATATCTTGTATATCTACAAAAGTTACTTTACCCATATCTCTAACGTTCATTAGTCGCCCGGCAATTGCAACATTAGAATCAATAGACGAAGATTCATCTGCTTCGGTAATTTCTAATAGCTTAATCGCGTCTAAAGCTGTATGAGACCGCTTGTAGTTGTGAGGGTACGGGTCTATCCCTTTTTGCTTTAGCCGATCAAGTTTTTGCTTTCTAAAGTCAAAAAGACTGTTTGTTGATGTGTTTTCTTCGTTAATATTCATTATTGATTTAGTAAGTGTTTAGTTTAGTTAAATTTTGTAACTCAAATAGCAAACAGGAAAAATCGAGCCAGGGCTACCAAGGAGCTGAACTCAGATTCATTATAAATTGTATCTGAGGACACAGTAGCCTGCAAAATTATTTTTTGACTTTGTCTAAAATTTGTACAAAAACTACTTTAAAGACCGATATCTCACTGCTAGTATCCTCATTTAGTTGAATAAGTGCTGATTAAAATCTAATGAAATAAATATTAACTGAAAACTCTATGGGTACCCAGATATCAGGAGGAAAAGATCGAGGACGTAGGCTTTATTCTATATCAGAAGATATTAGACCTACCTCTCAAAAGCTAAGGCTAGCTATTTTTTCTATTTTGTCAGAACTGCCTGACTTACCGAGAGTTTTAGATTTATATGCTGGATCAGGAACATTTGGGCTTGAAGCATTAAGTAGAGGAGCTATTCACGCAGACTTTGTGGAGGTCAATAAAAGACTTTGCAAAATTATACATATGAACATCAAATTGCTCGGATATCAAGACCGGGCACGAGTGATAAAGACGAAGGTAGAAAAATCCTTCGATACTTTATTAAAACAGTACGAGGAAAATTTCGGTGGCCACGATGGAGGATATGATTTGGTGTTTTTGGACCCCCCATACATGAAGAATCCATGGGAGGAAGTTTTAGGTAATCCTATCTGGGGTATGTTAATGAAACCATCTGGAGTTTTGATTGCCGAACATAGCACAGATATGGTTTTGAAAGGTGACTACAATAAATTGGTTTCAAGGCAAAATCGAAAATATGGCGACTCTTCGATAACCATTTTTGGATTATCGGGAAAATAATGGTAACGGCAATATATCCAGGTACATTTGACCCTGTACATAACGGCCACGTAGATGTGGCTGTAAGGGCATCCAAGCTGTTTGATAAATTAATTATTGGGATCTATGACAGCCCACCTAAGGACTTACTATTTAATACAGAGGAACGTGTAGAGATGTTTAGTAAGTCTGTTATCGATAAGAAAAATATAGATGTAGTTCCATTTAGCGGCCTCGCTGTTGATTTTGCCATTAGAGTTGGGGCTGATTTTATCTTAAGAGGACTCAGGGCAGGATTTGATTTCGAGGTTGAATTCGAAATGACACACATGTGGCGAAACTTGTTTCCTGATATTGATGTTGTGTGTGTTATGAGTTCCCTAGAATATCAATTTATACATTCATCACGAATAAAGGAAGTAGCTCAATTAGGGGGGAATGTTGAAAAACTAGTCCCTCCAGGTGTTTCTGATCTAATTTCCGAAAAGCTGAATAGAAATTAAGGAGAATAGAATGCAAAGTGATATGAAAACTATACTTGAAGACTTAGAAGTGAGTATAAAAAGCGCTAGTAAGGTACCAGGAATTGGTAATAAAGCTATGATTGATATTAAGAAATTAAAATTGATTTATGATGCATTAAGTAAATCTGTGCCTGAAGAGATTTTGGAAGCCTCTGAAGTAATTAAACAGAAAGAAAGCATAATTAATCAAGCATATCTAGAAGCAAAAAGAACCAAAGAAATAGCGCAACAAGAATCTGCAGCCATAAATGATAAGTCTCGTGTTGATTATGATAAAAAGGTTAGTGATAGCGAGATTACAAAAGGTGCACAGCTAAAATCGGAAGAGATTATATCGGGAGCTAATGGTAAGGCTACTGATATTGTTCAGCAAGGCCAAGGCGAGGCACAACAGATCGTAGAAAAAGCGCGAGTAGATGCGACTCAAAGAAAAGATGGAGCTGATCAATATTCAAAAGAAGTATTATTTAATATTGAAGAACGGTTATCCCAAGTTCTTGGTCAAGTGAGAAGGGGTATCGACGCTTTGGGCGACGAAATTCAAGAAGAAGAGACTCTACATGTTTCTGTTAACGGAACCTCTAATAAATAGATAGTTTTAAAAACAAAATTAATCTAGGCTTGTTTTGAGCGCCAAGGACTGGCAGACTAGTTACAGTGGCTGTAATTGAGTGTTCAATCCGTCTGGAAAATAATCCCCAGAAAATATATTTTCCTTTGGCCAAAATTGTTTGGGTAATTCGTAATAGGCTTCAATCTCATTGCCGTCAGGGTCAAAAAAATAAATCCCAATTGATATTCCATGATTGCCTATTCCGGACTCAATGTTATTTTCAGTTAGGTTTTTATGTAATTCTCGGAGTTTTTCAAGGGACGCATATCTCCACGCAGTATGATATAGACCAACCCCATCTGGATTAGGGCTTGGTGCATCTTTACCTATTTCCAGTAGTGCCAATTCGTGGGATGATTCATTATTCGATGTTAAAAATACCATTTTCGCATTAATCCTAGCCTGAACATCTAATGATAATATTTTAGTGTAAAAATTTTCTGCTCTAACAAGCTCTCTCACTCGTAAAACAACGTGTCCTAGCGCTTCCGGTTTAACCATTTGTCATCTATGCCTGGACTATAAACCTAAATTTAATCCATCGATCCCGCTAGCTGGTGTGGGAGTTGTTTGATTAGTTTGCTGTAATTGTTCTAATAGCCAGGTGTATATTTCTGAATCAAAGCGCGCATAAATTTCATGGTTTTCACGTTCATTATTTATCCAACTTTTTAGGGCTAATGATTTCTGTTCTTCTAGGTCAGCAACACTGAGTTGTCTAGCTGTGTCTTTTTCAGAAATCATGAAAAAGATAATGGATTTTGGATTTTCAACATCAGGAATAGGTTCACTGACCGTGCCAACTGCAAGAGATGTAATTTTATCGGCATAAGTACTTCTAGAATTGATAGGCATCCATCCTATATCTCCGCCCAGTCTTTTGATTTCTGCATCGTCCCATGAAAATTCACGAGCAACGTCTTTCCACACTGATTGTCTTAATTCTGGAGTTGTTGCCTCGCTAAGTCCGTCATTTAATTTAGATGCCATAATATCTATTTCTCCACTTATAGGCATAACTATTCTGTGAACATGGACGTGCTCAGTAACAGTAGGGATTTGTTCCCCTATGAATTCCCTGAATTTACCCCTTTGTATTGACCTGCGCGTGACTTCTCTGTGCTCATCTTCGGTTAGCCGTATTTGATTTAAGTAGTCGCGATAACGCTCATCAAAGTCTCTGCGAAATATTTCAATTTCGAATTCAGTGTCTCCAATTATAAACAGACTCTCAATTTGTCTGTTTATTTCACCTTCTGTTACCGTAATATTCCATTTAGCTGCAACTTGAGTAAGTATTTCATCTTCAATAAATAATTGAAGAGATTCAAATATCTCCTTACTTGCCTCAAAATCCATACCAAAAAACTTAGCACCTTCTTGGCGTACCCTGAGAACCTTTGTTAGATCTCCTCGTGAGTAATTTGTATCATTAACTCTGATGATGACTTCTCTTGGGGGCATAACGAAAGCTACTACATATCCAGCGACTAAGATTCCTGCAATTATTAATAAAGCTACAGCGATTATTATAAATAATAATTTTTGTCGAGTGGAGTTAGTTCGGCCTTTAACTGCTAAACGTCTGCGATCAGATGTCGGAAGTTTCTTGTTGTCAGAATTTTGCAAAGTCAGATTCTTATTGATGAAGATATTGAAGTCTTGATTTTCATAATGTAGTTAAATGTGAAATTCAGTCGAATAATATCTACCTTGTACCAATATAAGCGCCTCGGTGATTTGGAGTGTAAGCGAGCAAGCCTAAAAACCTGGCTCGTTTAATCGCAGTTGCTAAAGTTCTTTGGCATTTGGAACAAGTGCCAGTTTTACGCCTAGTCTCAATTTTATGTCGATCCGACACATATTTACGCAGTACTTCAACTTTTTTGTAATCTATTTGAACAGGGGTGGTTTTTTTTGTTTCGCTGTCCCCGACACAAAAATAGCAAACTTTTCTTCGAGTAAAAAAGCGACCTTTAGGTCGTCTATTAGTAGGTTTAGAATATGTTGAGTGTCTAGATGTCATTTTAAATTAGTGTCCCGAATTTTATTTTTTATAATCAATAAAGTTATTTTTCAACTACCAGGGTAAATCCTCAATGTCTTCAGTTGTCCCGGGCTCAGTAGCCTTTGGTTGATTATTGGGTACTGGAGGCTGATCGCTTTCCTGCGGTTTAGCTTGCGATGGCTCTCCTGCTCTGTCAAGGAAAAGTATTTTGTCAGCATTTATTTGTAATCTGAAGCGGTTTTGCCCATCATTGCCTGTCCAAGTATCCGTTTTTAATCGTCCTTCGGCGTATATCTTCATGCCTTTGGTGACATATTGGTTACTAGTTTCAGCCTCTCGCCCCCAGGCGTTTACTGTAAACCATTCTGTTTCCTCTTTTCGCTCACCGCCAGCAGTTGTATAAACTCTATTGGTAGCAAGAGAAAATGAAGTTACAGCGGTTCCATTTGGAGTGTATCTCATCTCTGGGTCAGAGCCGACGTTGCCAATAACCAAAATTTTATTCATACTCACGGAGCTATACCTTAACTATCAAATGTCTCAGAATGGTTTCGTTCATTTGTAGCATTCTGTTTAGTTCATTAATTTTGTCGCTCAAAATAGAAAATTTAATCAAAGAGTAGTTACCCTCTGTAAATTTCTTTATTGGAAAGGCAAATCTTTTCATACCCCATTGATCATGCTCCGACACAATTCCGTCATTGCTTGAAACGTAGGTGTTAATAATCTCCAGGGATTCATCCGTTTCAGTTTGAGATGCTTCAGGGCTGTATATTGCTATCAGCTCGTAATTAGTTGTTAATTCAGTAACCAAAATTCTCCTCGAAAAAAAAACAAGTTGCCTTATAGTTGGCAACATAACATTAAGAAAGAAAAAATTATTATATCATTGATTTATGTTTATTAACCATATTAGACGAGGTCTAATTAACCTTCTCGCTGATTAATATGCTAACTGAACCAAATGCGACCTCGTTGTTTGAGATAGGCAAGAAGCCACACTCCTTGGTTAAATCGATAAGCTTGACAGAAGACATAAAAGATATTGCAGAAGCAGGCAAGTATTCATAAGCTTGTCGGTTATTAGCAAACAGAAACCCTAAAATCGGGGATACTCTTTTAAATGCAAGATTAAAAAGCCTAGATGTAAATTTGCGGTTTTGTATTGGAAAAATGTCTAAAATCGCTAACCGTCCGCCTGGCTTTAAAACACGATTCATTTCAGTTAATGCCGATTTAGGGTCATCGAAATTTCTAATTCCAAAACCAACTGTAACTACAGTAAAAGTGTTGTCTTCGAAGGGAAGTTCGTGTCCGTCTGCGATCATTAAGTCAATCTTTTTCTTGAGATTTTTTCGTGTAACCTTTTTAATTCCTACTTTGAGCATAGGCAATGAAAAATCGATTCCTATCACTGAAGTTTTCGGTTTAAATGACACGATATCTATAGCAAAGTCGCAGGTGCCAGTAGCTATATCAAGCACCAGGCCTGACACGCTGATGTTTTGATGCACCATTTTCACAGCCTGTCTGCGCCAGGCTTGATGTTGGCCAAAGGACATTAAATTATTTAATAAATCATACCTCTGGGCTATATTTCCAAACAAATTAGATACATATTGGGATTTACTGGTACCTTGTGGTTGATTCAAACATCTAATCCTTTTAAATTTGCTATAGCTAATGGCAGCTCGTTTAATATGTCGCTAGCGATTACTCCTGCATCACCCATCATTTTTTTGACACGCTGACCTGCAATCGAGTGGATATAAACACCCGTCACAGCAGCATCGGTCATATTAAGTCCCTGGGCTAAAAGCCCGGCAATTGTGCCTCCTAGTACGTCGCCTGTACCAGCAGATGCTAATCCAGGGTTGGCCATTGGGCTTATGAAAACAAGCCTATTAGGCGTCACTATTCTCGTGTAGGGCCCTTTCATAACGATGATTTTGTTCCATTTATTCGCATATGCAATTAACTCTTCAGTAGAGACCTGTTTTTGAATCGAAAGGTCTGGTCCAATTAAACGTGACATTTCACCAACATGGGGCGTTAATATCGCAAGTTGATCAAACTTTATATACCAGTCTGTTTTCTTAGAAAGAATTGTTAAAGCATCAGCGTCTATAACCGGCGATGGCAACTGAGAATTTGATAGTAATAAGTTATAAATAAAACTGGTAGTGGAATCACTAATTCCTAGGCCGCATCCTATCAAAACAGTATCAAAATCGTCGATAGCTTCCATAATTTGTTTATGGGCACCAGAATCAATATATCCATCTGGCGTTTCAGGAACCATCATGTAAGTAATTTCTGGAACTTTTTCAACCAGACTAAGTTGTATGCTTGGTGGTATAGCTGCAGTAACAAGGCCGGCGCCTGTGCGAGTTGAAGCTCTTGTAGCAAGATATGATGCCCCTTTGTAGCGTTGACAACCTCCAATAAATAAAACTTTCCCAAAAGTGCCCTTATGGGCGTTCAGTGGACGTTTTGGCAACTTAGGTATGATTAATTCATCTGTTAATAAATTAGTTTTAATATCTTTATCTATGCCAGCAGGCATTCCTATGTTGGCTATTGAAACAGAGCCGCAATGTTCAGCGGCAGGGATAGTGTAATGTGCAATTTTCGGATACCCAAAAGCGATTGTTATGTTAGCAGTGACGCTGGACGACTGAACTTGTCCAGTGTCACTATTTATGCCCGTTGGTACATCTAGAGCAACCACAGTCAATTCTGGGTGGTTTTCTTGTGCCGTTTTTAATATTTTCAACATTAATTTTAATTTGCCAGATATATGCCCAGTTATACCTGTTCCAATTATTCCATCAACTACAAGTGTTGCCTGTGAAATAAGATTTGAGAATAGGTCGCAGTTGGGGTCAGAGTTAGAGCTAACTAAAATTGAAACATCGGGTAATGCAGACGCTTTTTCATGAATTCGCCCGGATCTAGAGCAATTGTAAATGGTCACTTTGTACCCCCAATCTGAGAGTATTCTTCCTGCCACTATTGCATCGCCCCCATTATTACCAGACCCGGCTAGAATTAAAACATTACCCATCTTGGGTAACGGATTTTTTGACAGTAAGTCCTTGCATATTTCTGCTGTCGCCGATCCTGCATTTTCCATTAGAGTGTTAGCGCTTATATTCAATTCGATGGACCGCTGTTCGAGACTTTTCATCTGATTAGTATTTACAATTTTCATATGCTGCTAGTAGTTGCTGGTTTGACTTTCTGCCACAACTGATGCGATAGCAAAATTATCAGAATGAGATAGTGAGATAGCCATCTGGTCTATACCCAAGGACAGGGCACGTTTTTTGGCTCTACCATGAAGACATACTTGCGGTGCTTTACCTGGCTGACGTACGATTTCAATTTCCTTCCAAGACACACCCCTAACGCCTGTACCCAAAGCTTTCATAACCGCTTCTTTAGCGGCAAACCTTGTTGCCAGCTTTGACGGATTGCCTTTGCAATAATCGATCTCGAATTTTGAATAGATTCGATTATAAAAGCGATTGCCATACTGGCGAGCCACTCTTCTAATCCTATCAATTTCAATTATGTCTATTCCGTGTACAAGAGTCATATTATTTAAATTTTACCGTCATTTACGAAAATTATTAGCACAACATTCCTGGATAGTTCAAGTTTTAAAAAAGACTTTTGATAATTAGCAGTCTATAATCACCGATTGGGGGTACTTTGTCCAATATAATTGATGGAAAAGCGATCGCAGCAGAAATTAGGAGTGAAGTGGAAGTGTCAGTGTCTTCGCTAACGCGAGACACTGGGATAGTGCCAGGATTAGCCGTTGTACTTGTCGGTGATAACCCTGCATCACAAGTGTACGTAAGAAATAAACAAAAATCTGCAAGCGACATTGGCATGAACCCAATGGATATAAAATTCCACCAAGATGTAGACATTGCCATCATCGAAGCTAAGTTGGATCAACTTAATGAAGATGAGTCTGTTCATGGAATATTAGTGCAGTTACCATTGCCAGGTCACTTAGATGAAAAATCAATTATTAGACGTATCAATCCAATGAAAGACGTTGATGGGTTACACCCAGAAAATGTAGGCTTATTGCTTGCGGGCATCCCTCGGTTTGTTCCAGCGACTCCTGCTGGTATTCAAGAATTATTAATTCGAACTAACAATAATCCGTCAGGGCAACATGTTGTTGTTTGTGGTAGATCCGATATTGTTGGGAAACCAATTTCAGCTTTATTACTCCAAAAAGATAAGTCAGCTAATGCAACAGTTACTATTTGCCATACTGGTACAAAAGATATGGGTGCAATAACTCGCCAAGCAGATATTTTAATAGCTGCCGTAGGAATACCTGAATTAATAACTTCAGACATGGTATCAGATGGGGTAGTAGTGATCGATGTGGGTATCAATAGAAAGCCTGACTCATCAAAAAAGACCGGATATAAACTAGTTGGTGATGTAGAGTACATCGGTGTTTCAGAAAAAGCTTCTGCAATAACTCCAGTGCCAGGAGGAGTAGGCCCTATGACAATTGCTATGCTTTTGTATAACACTATGAAAGCCGCGAAGTTAACTTCTGAATAACCGATAAATGTCAGACAAATATCTCAACCTAAATTCTTTTACCCGTAAATTATTTAAATTTTAAAGCTCGGGCTGGATTATCTATCAACATTGCATCAATTTGCTGTTGAGGTATTCCTGCTGCACGCATCCTAGGGATTATGCTTTCTAGAATATAAGCATATCCTTTGCTACCATATCTCGTTGTTTCCGTCTTAAGACAAACATCATGAGCCATAGTTATTTGGCTGCCCAGTCCTTCAGAAATTAAATATTCTAGTGATTCAAGGCGTTGAGCGTCATTAACAGAGATCGTGGTTACTTCCCCGCTCTCATATTCAAAACTTGTATCTTCATTTCCAAAACGGTCATATTCTAAATAGCAACCAGAGCTACCGAGCTCTTTTATGGCTGACATAGGTCTAATGTTATCAAGGTGTCCAAAAATTATGTTGTTGGCAGAAGCTCCGTTATCAGTTAAAACTTTCAAAATCTGAAGAGGAGAATCAGGATGTATTCCTGGATGAATAAGTATAGGGGCTCCGGTTTCTGCTTGAGCTTGAGCAGAAGCTCGTAAGATTTTAGTCTCATTTTCTCCTATTGGATAGTAATTGCCGATTTCTCCAATAACTCCAGTTTTTACTCCTGTGTCTCCAACTCCAATAGTGACATCTTTTATGATTTGTTCAGTTATCGAATCTTCAGTTCTGTATGACATATCCTTAGGGTGGGAGTCAATTACATAATAGCTGCCACCCATGATTATATTTAGACCAGTTGCACGGGATATACGCGCAAGTGCAAGTGGATCTCGTGCTATACCAATAGAAGTGGTGTCCACGATGGATTGACCTCCGGCATATTTATATTTAAGGATCTCTTCGATTGCAAGTTGCTCATCAAACATTCTTTGGTTATCTTTATTTGCATAAAAATGTTTTCGTATACTTCCTAACATCTCAATAGCTATTGGCTTATCTACTATTGCTCTGGCCGTTGCTTCTTCGGGCATTCTGAAATAGCATGACATGTCTATTAATAAGTGTTCATGAGTTAATGTGATTCCAAGCTCAGAAGGGGTTTTTAATCCTAAAACTGTTTGTACCATTCCCTTCATCTTGTTATCCATATATCAACTCCTTTATCAATAAAATCTTTGACGAAATCTGTTCCAAATTGCTTTAGAATTAGCAAATTAGAATTTGGTTGAGTAATACTATACGCAATATATTGAACTATGGGAATTAATAAATTTTTAAGTCTAAATGAGTACGATTATAATCTGCCAAAACAGCTGATTGCACAGTCTCCGATGGAACCAAGAGACCACTCTAAACTATTGGTGCTTGACATCGATAATGGATTACTTGAGGATCGCCATTTTTATGACCTGCCTCATTATTTGACCAAAGGTGACGTGCTTGTTTTTAACGATACTAGAGTTATGCCTGCACGATTATTCGGGAAAACGGATAACGGGTCGACCGTAGAATTGCTCTTATTAAAACAGATTCACAAAGATACTTGGCGTGCGCTTGTTAAGCCGGGACACAAAATGAGAAAAGGCACTCAATTTATTGTTGGTAGTAACGAGCTCACCTGTAAAGTTGATTCAGTTGAAGATGACGGCACAAGGCTAGTTGTTTTATCTGAGGAGTTAAACTTAATGGATGAAGGAGTGGTTCCTGTACCTCCTTATATAAACCAAGAATTGAACGATCCTGAGAGATATCAAACAGTTTACTCGTCTGTGCCAAAAAGTGTAGCTGCTCCTACTGCGGGATTACATTTCACGCAACAACTCATGGAAGACCTAAGAAAAGCAGGCGTGGAAATCATCTTCGTCACCTTGGATATAGGCTGGGGTACTTTTCGCCAAATTTCTGCTGACAATGTATATGATCATCAAATGGAGGCGGAAGAGTTTTTGTTACCTGAATCAGCTGCAAAAACAATAAACCAAGCAAAAAGAGAAGGCAGGAGAGTAATAAGTGTTGGCACTACATCTGTGAGGCTTCTAGAGTCTAATGTTGAAAAACGTCGGCTTGAATCCAATCATATTGTTAGGCACGGATTTGGAGACACTAATTTATTTATAAGCCCAGGACACGAATTCAAAATAATTGACGGCTTAGTGTCAAATTTTCATTTACCAAAATCCACTTTACTTTTGTTGGTGAGTGGGTTTATCGGTAAAGAAAATTTGTTCAGAGCGTACGACCATGCAGTTAAAAACGATTATCGGTTTTATTCTTTTGGAGATGCTATGCTTATGGTTTAAGCTGATTTATCATCGAAGTTTTCGAGAACTTTATATTATTATTTGTATTTGTCATAAATGTAGTTTAGTTTGTAGAAAATATTAATCTTATTTAAAACACACACAATAGCGAGGTTTACACAAATGGATCATGAAATCGAGCCTGACAGTATTTATCAAAATATTGGAGTAACCCCTGTAATAAACGCAGCCGGCCCTATAACTATGTTCGGAGGCACTAAATTGCGGACAGAAGTACATAGTGTGATGAATGCAGCGTCGCAAACAATGATTGATTTACATCAGTTAAATGACAAGGCTGGAGAAATTTTAGCTTCATATGCGGGGGCAGAAGCCGGTATGGTTACCTCAGGATCCGCAGGTGCACTGATATTGCAGGCAGCAGCAGTGGTTGCTGGTAGCGACAAGAAGAAGATGCAGAAATTACCAAATACTGAAGGGATGCGGAATGAGATTATAATTCATAACATCCATCGATTTCCATATGATCAATGTTATACCGCTGTCGGAGCAAAACTCATAGGTGTAGGAGATTTTCTCAGATGTCTGCCCTGGGAGTTGGAGGCTGCAATAAACGAGAATACGGCTGCCATAGCTTATCTAGATGCACCCTTTGTTTCAAGGAACGCAATGCCATTAAAAGAAGTAGTAGAAATAGCACATACACATGACTTGCCAGTGATTGTTGATGCGGCAACAATGATCCCACCAAGAAGCAATTTTACAAAATACATAAACCAAGGAGCTGATTTAGTTTTATTTAGCGGAGGTAAAGGTATAAGGGGTCCGCAAGGCACCGGCATCATGGTTGGGAGGAAAGATTTAATCCAAGCTGCTAGAGATAATGCATCTCCTAACCAATTTATCGGAAGAGGCCTTAAAGTTAGCAAGGAAGAGATAATTGGTCTTTTGAAGTCAGTAGAGTTATTAATGGCTACGAATGAAGATGAGGAAACGGATACATTTCATAATTTATCTCAAATGGTTGTGGATGCTTTGATTGAGTTGCCCGGCCTTGATGTTTCAATCGAACATGACGATAGGAATTGGCTTGTTCCAACCGCCGTGTTTCGCTTTACAAAAGACTGGAACGGTCCCTCTCGAGATACTGTTCTAGAAGGAATGAAGCATGGTGAAAGGCCAATATTTTTACATTGGCTAGCTGGCCCTGATACGCTTGCTGTTGATCCGCTAAATGTTGATAAGGACGAGATGAGAACTGTCATATCTCGACTGTTAGAAGAGCTAACTAAGAAAAATTAAAAAGACATATATGTCTTTATCTAAAGGGTAAACAAAATTTGCTAGAAAGATTTAAAGTTCCAGAAGAAGACCAGGTCCGGATTGACCATAAAGATTTAAGAAGTACTGTAGAAGCAGTGTTTTTAAAACTAGGTTGTTCTCAAGAACATGCTGCTGCAGGCGCTGATACGCTTGTCTCGACTGATTTAAGAGGCGTGGAAACTCATGGAGTTTCAAATATGTTGCGTGCATATGTACGCGAGTTTCAGTCAGGAAAACTGAATTGTAAGCCTGAAGTTAAAGTTATAAGGGAGACGCCTGGAACTGTTTCGCTGGACGGAGATCGAGGATTAGGAGTTATTCTTGCTCCCGGTGCAATGAAAAGGGCAATTGATAAGGCAAAAAATGTTGGAATAGGTATTTGTGTTATGCAAAATAGTGGCCATATGGGAGCCATCGGACATCATGCTATGCTAGCCGCAAAAGAGGGTATGGTTGGCATGACGACGACCTCAGGCGGATCTGGAACTAGAGTTTTTGTTCTGCCCACTTTTGCAGCCGAACCAAGATTTGGCACAAATCCGATAGCAATAGCTGCTCCTGCTAGAAGTCAGCCATACCTACTTTTTGATGCGGCAACAAGTGCGATAGCCGGGAATAAAATTGGGTTAGCTGAGAGAGTAGGTTCAATGCTTGAACCGGGCTGGATAGCAAAACTTGATGGAACTCCGATTGTTGATCCGATACATTCCCCAGGAAGTGGAAATTATTGGCAATTACCTTTAGGTGGAGTTAGAGAACAAGGGTCTCATAAAGGGTTTGGTCTATCAATGATACCTGAGATTTTAGGCACTATGCTATCGGGCGCTAGGCCAGGCATGTTGCCAGGTGAAAGATTAGCTCAGGATCATTACTTTGCTGCTTATAATATCGAAGCCTTCACTGATCCAGATTGGTTTTTAGACACTATGGATGAAATGCTTACCACTTTGCGTAATACAAAACCTGCTCCAGGACATGATCGAGTATTGTATCCAGGCCTTCCGGAATATGAAGAAGAACTTGATCGAATTGACAATGGGATACCTCTTCATAAGGAAGTGATTGAATGGTTTGACAGCATAACTGCTGAACTAGATCTGCCAAATCTGGCTCGAAAATGATAAGTAATACTTGTGTTTAAATTATAGGAGCCCTAGCAGCTTTACCTGGGAACAGATTATCTTTTAATACACCCTCAATTACTAGAGGTACTCCACCAACAATCACATGATGAAAACCTACTGAGGTTGCCGATGGATTTGAATAAGTAGAATTATCTATAACTTGACCAGGATCAAAGATACAAATATCGGCGTCAGCTCCTACTTTAATCCTGCCTTTTCCCAAGAAATCAGGCGCTCGTTGTTCTAAACGCTGAGCGGGCATTAAGCTTGATTTACGTATCGCATCCATCAAAGTCATATCTTTGTTTTCTCTAACAAATTCACCTAAAAGTTTTGCGTAAGACCCTGAAGTTCTTGGATGACCTTTAGAATTTTTTAACCATCCATCGGTGGCTATTGAAGTTAAAGGACTCTTTACGGATGCAATGACCGAAGTTTCAGGAATAAAATTTACTACTACCATTCCACCTTGAGATCTATATTTTTCAAAAGAACTTTTATTTAACACTTCTCCTGTGCTGGGCCATAATAAATTTTCGTAATTGACACCGAGATTTTCCTGCCAGCCCTCGTCAAATATAGCAGATTCAATAAGTGTCATCCCAGCGGAATAAGGATAACATTCGGTTGTTATATCGAGACCATTAAGATTTGCGTTCTCTACTATCTCCAAAAGATTCTCAGTTACAGATAACCCAACGCTTGATATGTGAACTATATGTAGGGCAGCGCCTGTTATGGTTGCATTTGCTATCACTTCTTGTATGCTCTCGATGGCACCTAATTTATTCCCTTTATCAGGTGGGTTACCCATGCCTCGAATATGAACATGGCAAGGAGCAGAAAACTCTTTAGCTATTTTGAAGGCCTCAATAATTTCTATCCGGGAAGCTGCTGGAGTGTATTGTAATCCAAAACCAACTGCTAACCCTCCACGTTTCAATCCGACACGCATAGTTTCTAGTATATTTTTTAATTCTGCCTCTTTAGCTGGTCGATGAGCGGCATCCTTGCTTGGGATTAAACTGAATCCACCCTCCATAACGGATATTCGGGCTGGAATATGCCCAGAGCTGACCCCATAGTTAATAGGGGTTTTATTTTTTCTGATGTCATACCATTCGTCGACATCTGCGGTTCCTATTTCAAGCTCAAGTGCAGTAGTAACACCATCCATTGCTTGAACCTTGTAGTTTTCTATGTCTTGCCCGTGGGAGTGTAAGTCTATAAACCCAGGAGATACTATTAATCCAGTTGCATCTATTTCTTGAATGCCTTGTAGCTTACTTCCCCAAATTTCTTCAATGACACTAATCTTTCCATTAGTTACTCCAATGTGTCTTTGTGCATCTGTATGGGATTCTGGATCTATTACTCTTCCATTTTTTATTAACAGATCAAGCATTTGCATAATTGGTTCCTTTCAAAAATATATAAAACTATTTAAGCCTATTTGCAGATTATGCTAATCGTAATATTCTTGCTACTTTTATAAAACATGTCGGCATAGGTTCCGTTAGTTTTAGTAAAATATATACGGGAATTATGGATAAAATACCTATAATAGCTCCCATTAGAACGTCACTAGGGTAATGCACTCCAACATAAACCCGGCTAAATGCCAAGATTCCCCCCATGACAAACATTGAAAGTCCCAGCTTTTTATTAAATGTAGATACAACTGCAGCGATTGCAAAACAGGCAGCCACAGAGTTTGCGGGGAAAGAGAAGTCGGTCGGTTTGTAAAAAACCACTATTAGATCATGTGTTACAAATGGACGAGGGCGTTCGATTAGGCCACTTAAAAGCTGTGCAATGCCACTTGAAATCGCCATTGCAGTTAAGGCAGAAAACACCCCTAGTTGATAGCTGTACCTTGTGGTTTTGTTATGCCCTACAAGCCATACACAAATTAGAGCAAGGCATAAACAAACAGGAATCAAATAATCGCTTACGGTCCAGGCTATGATTGCGTCTAATGACCTGTATTTACCATTCAAATTATTTAGTGCAAATAGAATTTTTTCATCTAAGTTTAACAATGATCGTTGTTACCAGTTGATAGATTATGCTTTTGGGTAAGCCCGTGAATTGTTTTGATAGATAGTCTCTCCAATTTCCCCGAAATAGCGAATACTCACCTTTAATAGCTAGGTAGTAATTTTGTTCTCTTAGCGAATCAAGACCATCTATATTTTTACCCATATTACTAATTTTAAGATCAAGATTAATTATGGAAGAGATTACTATGGTTAATATTGTTCCAATCAAAGCTCCAAGGAAGAAACCGAGGGCCTGACTGTTTGCATCAAGGCCTCCGGCTGTGTCGTTAATGTTTCGATTTTCTGAGAGAAAAAACCAAAAAATAGAACCTGTTAAAATGCCTATTCCAAGCAGCAATGATGCAATAGGTCGCCTTAAAATTAGCAGCCCACGTAAATTAGCAATATGTGCGGCGATTTGTATCGCTCCAATCGTACTAAAACATACAAAAACCATGTACTCGAGAAAGAAGGAGTTCATTTTATATTCAAGAAGAAAGCTCTATTTTTACCGGATGACACCAGTGTTTATATTTTGGGTTATTGCCGCGAACGGTTTCAGCATAAACGCTTCTAAGTTTTTCGGTTATTGGGCCAACATTCCCGTCACCTATCTCGCGATTATCAATTTTGCCGACCGGCGTTATATGAGCAGCGGTACCTGTAAGAAAAACTTCGTTTGATAGATATAGTTCACTTCTTCTTATTCGTCTCTGTATTACTTCTATCCCAAGCTCAGAGGCTGCAAGAGTTATCGCACAGTCTCGGGTTATACCTTCCAGATTATTATCCGAAATTAACGGGGTGTGGATCTCGTTCCCTACTACCATAAATAGGTTTTCACCAGTGCCTTCTGAAACTGCACCATCTTGATTGAGCATTATTGCCTCGTCGAATCCAGCTAAAGTTGCTTCAGTTTTAGCTAATATCCCATTTACATATGTGCCTGTAATTTTCACTCTTGGAGGGATGATTGTGTCATCGATTCTACGCCATGAAGATGTGCAGCAGCTAATAGCACCGTCCGAGTCCATGTATGACCCAAAAGGGATCATGATTAATGTGAAATCACTACTTAAATCGTGTAGCTTCAAGTTGGCGACTAATTCCTCGCTTTTGTATGCTAAAGGTCGAATATAAATATCTTCTTGATAGGCACATTCTTTAATTAAGTTTTCTGTAATTTCACACAAGTCAACTACTGAGTAAGGTATGTCCAGCATCAATATTTTACAGCCTTGTTTTAATCGCTCATAATGTTCTTTCATCCTAAAGACATACATCGTTTTATGTTGAGCATTCCAGTTGCCACGAATACCTTCAAAAACACCTGTTCCATAATGCAAAGCATGCGTACTTACGTTTACGTTTGCTTCTTCGGAAGGCACAATTTTACCTCTGAAAAAAGCTAAAGATTTATACATAATTCACCTTAGAGCTACACTTGTTTGTAATAACCACAATAGTTGAGAGCCTTATAAAATAATCCTGTATTAGGTTAATTAATTAAGATAATTTTAACAATAACTTGCTACTTAGCTGAGTGAGATTCATTAGGAATGATCGTTTTTATCGGATACTCCTTCATGTTTTTTAACAATGATTGGATAACTTTAGGTGACATATCTCTCGGATATGTATTTACTGGCCAAGAATTTTTTAGTTTTTGACTAATTGCACCAGCAGATATTGGTTTATTTTTATTTGCTAAAATTGTTCGAAAAACAGCTTCTTTTAATGGCATGTCAGGTAAAAGATATTCTTTTGAGTCAATAGCTTTTGTGGATATGTCTTTAATTAAATCTTTTAGATTATAGCTAAGTATATTTTGGATGCTATCTGATTGCTTAACAAGGTACTCTCTTCGATCTGCAATTAGTAAAGCTATAGACCTGTGTGACTCATCATTTAAATTAATAGCGTACTTTATGGCTTCGATACTTTCGTCGAGTTCCAATTTTGTTTCATGTAAATTTTTCATGCTTACCATACCTCCTGAATAATAGTTTATATTGAGTAGTGGATTAAAACACTTCCGAGGGCCAATACAACATGATAACAGTAACTTCCTGCCCTGATTTAATGTGAGCCCTGTTTTCGGGGCATATTGCCAGGCCATTTGCTCTGCCCATTGCGCTTAGAATGTTTGAAGATTGAATCCCAGATAGAGATGCATGATAAACATCGTGTTTTTTGTAAACTAGCGCACGAGCGTAAACACGACGGCCGTCTGGATTATCTATTTTATCATCTAAAATTGCCTTAATTGTAACTCTGGGAACAAACTCATGTCCTAACATTAATCTGATGGCTGGTCGACAGAATTGTTCAAAAGCAACTAAAGCACTCACTGGGTTTCCGGGAAGCCCAACTAGTGGTATCAGGTTGTCGCTTTGTCTTAGAACTCCGAAAGCTAAAGGTTTTCCTGGCTTCATGCGTACGGAATGGAATTCCATTGTTCCATTTTTGGACAGGACATTTTTTACTATGTCAAAATCCCCTTTTGAAACTCCTGCCGATGTGATTACTAGATCTGCACCCTTACACTGATTTAACTGTTTTTCTATTGACTTAAAATCATCCCTGGCAATTCCTGTTATCAAGGGATTTCCACCAGCCTCTATAACAGCAGAAGCGATACCATAAGAATTGGAGTCATATATCCGGCCGTGCTCTAGTTTATGTCCTGGTTCAGTAATCTCATTGCCTGTGGCCACAATAGCGACTTGAGGTTTTCGATATACTTTTACTGTGGCTTTACCTACTGAAGCAATTAAAGCTATATGTGATGGGTGTAATACTGTTCCAGACTTAAGAACAGTTTCGCCATTTTTCACATCCTGCCCAGCCTGGCGAATATTTTGTCCAACAAACGAACTGTTATGAATTTGAACTTCACTTTTACTAGTTGAGCTTGCATCGTTAAAATTGTCGCTAGTTTCCTCGAAAGGCACTACAGCGTTCGCGCCCCCAGGTATTGGAGCCCCTGTCATAATTCGGACGGATTCGTTGTTTGATAAAGCTGAATACGGTAAATCTCCGGCAGCCGTTGTTGCTATGACTCTTAAAGTCTTTGGATTTTTAGCCGAGGCATTCTCAACGTTCTCATATTTAATGGCATACCCATCCATTGCAGAGTTATCCAAAGGGGGTATATTAATCTCACTCATTATGTTTTCAGCCAACACCATACCATTCGCTTCTAAAATACTAGTCTCAAGCGCAGGTAAGGGTTTAAATACGGATAGAATTTTAGATAAGGCTTCTTCAACATCTATCATCGCTTCATAGTGATTTTGGTGGTTCCTTGAAGACAAATTACCCTTGCCTCAGCTCAACTTTCATTGATCTTTGTAATTTATTTAAGAGATCCTCCATACATCGATCTATTTGTTCTGCAGTTAGAGTGCCTTTTTGAGATTGGAAGATGATCTGAAAAGTCACTGATTTTTTATTAGTGCCTAAAGATTCATCGATGTAGATATCAAAAGGAAATATATCTTTTACATATTTATGTTTTTTAAATACATCTTCAATCTGATCGGCGAGTAAATCTTTATCAACAATTAACGATAAGTCACGAGAAGATTCCGGGTATTTGCTAAATTGTTCGTATGTCTTGTCTTGAGAGCCAACCAGGTTATGTAGTTGATGTATATCCAGTCTAAAAATGGTAGTCAAACTGCTTTCTAGGTCAAAGTTCTTAAGTACTTCAGGGTTCAATTCTCCGATATCACCTATAATTTGTCCCTCGTGCACCACGGTTGCTGCACGGCCATCAATATACAAGACATCTTGTTTGTCTTTAAATTCAACTTCTAAGCCAAATTCGTTCAATAATGATTGCAAAACTCCTTTTGCGTCGTAAAAATTCATCTGAACTGGTTTATACGACCAATTTCGTGCATTTCTGTTTCCGCAAAAAGCTGATACTAGAGATTCTTTTTCGATTGGTAAACTAAGTTTATCTTTATTTGAATTAGGTATAAATATTCTCCCTAATTCAAATAAACGTAAGGGCTCATCTCGACTAAGTTTTTTGTTCATACTAACTGTTTTTAACATATTAGCTACTAAAGACGACCGTAGAAAGCGTTGGTCATTTATCATAGGATTGGCTAAGGACAATGGGGGGTTATCTATATCCCA
Source organism: Chloroflexota bacterium (assembly GCA_003228095.2). Taxonomy (GTDB): domain Bacteria; phylum Chloroflexota; class Dehalococcoidia; order Lucifugimonadales; family UBA2962; genus UBA2962. Next base: position 19,769 of record QGNM01000013.1, read on the forward strand.
TGAATTTGTGTTTACTAATTCGAGTTCAGAATTAACGTTATATGTTATTATTTCATCCATGCCTAGCGCTGAAATTTTATCTTTAATTTGTTCTTTAAAATGCCACATGCTTTTTGGACGATGATGGGGTATAGGTGCAGATATCATTGTGGTCGGTATTGCGTTGTACCCTGTAATTCTAGCTACTTCCTCTATTAAATCTTCTTGTATATCTATTTCTGGCCGCCAATACGGAGGAGTGAAATATGTAGTATCTTCTAGGGATGGTTCAATGGTATCAAATAGATTCATATCTCTATTTTGTGAGTTATTTTTAATGAACCCTAAAGATTCCAGAGTTTTAATAGCATCTTCGTAGGTGATTTCAGACCCAAGAACTTGATTGAAGCGTGTTTTATCAAAAGGGATAAGCTGTGCGTCAGAGGCTTTAGATCCCACATCTATTATCTGATCGTATACTTCGCCCCCAGCAATCTGTTTGATTAATCTTGTTGCTCGACGAAGGCCAATTTCTGCAAGCTCAGGACTCAGCGTGCGCTCAAATCTATAAGATGCTGCAGTGCTTAATCGCAAATGCGATGAAGTTTTTCTTGTATTGATCGGTTCAAAATTTGCTGCTTCAAGCAAGATAGTATGTGTGCTGTCACTAATCTCTGAGTTAGCTCCGCCCATTATGCCGGCTAGCCCGATTGCACCGGACGTATCTGCAATCACTAGCATTGGTGGTTCAAGTTCTCTATCTTCTCCATCTAACGTTGTTAATTTTTCCTTGCTTTTTGCTTTTCTAACAATAATTGAGCGATTATTTATTGAGGTAATATCAAATGCATGTAATGGCTGATTTGTTTCTAGCATGACGTAGTTCGTTATATCGACGACATTGTTAATTGGTCGTTGGCCGATTTTTATCAATATATCTTGCAGCCATTGAGGCGATTGTTTGATTGTGACTCCCTCTATAACGCTTGCAGTGTATCTCCTGCATAAATCAAGATCTTTTATATCAACTGAAATGACACTTTTAGTCAATTTATCAATGGTTGAAAAACTTATTTCAGGCTCTAGCACAGTTTTGTTTGTCAAAGCAGCGATCTCTCTTGCAACCCCTAAAATTGAAAGGCAGTCAGCTCGGTTAGGGGTTACATCTATATTAAAAATTACATCACTGACAACGTTACTTATCGGGATTCCAACTTCAGTAGAATCGTCTAGAACCAAAATTCCCTCATGGTCATCACCAATACCAAGTTCTTTAATGGAGCAAATCATACCTTCTGACTTTACGCCACGAATGTTAGCTTCCCTAAGTTGCTCAACTTTTTCAGAGTGGGTGTTAAAAACTTTTGCTCCTATTTTGGCGAAAGCTATTTTCTGGCCTTCACGTATGTTAGGGGCACCACAAACGACTTGAACAGTATTTTGGGACCCAATGTCAACCATCGGTAATTTAATACGATCTGCATTAGGATGTGGTTCAATTTTAATAATCTCACCGACAATAAATTTATTATCGTCAAGGTGGGCGCCGATTTCTTTATAATTCGACACCTCTACCCCAGCCATAGTTAACATATGAGCAATTTGCTTTGGTGGCAAATCAATCTCAACATATTTTTTTAACCAAGATAAAGGAACAAGCATTTGTAGTTAAAATTGTCCTAGAAATCTAATATCGTTATTGTAAAAAAGCCTGATGTCGTCTATGCCATGTTTAAGCATTGCTATCCGTTCTACTCCGATGCCAAAAGCAAAACCAGTATACTTATTGGTATCGTAACCAACGGCTTTCAATATTTTAGGGTGCACCATACCTGCACCCAAAATCTCTATCCAATTCTCCTCCTTTGTATCGTTATCTTTGGTTCTGGAATTCCAGTCAATTGCCATTTCTGCGCCTGGTTCTACAAATGGAAAGTAGTCACATCGAAAACGAACTTTCACATCTTCACCGAATAATTTACGAGCGAATTCATACAGAGTTCCTTTTAAATCTGTAAAGGATATGTCCTTGTCAACGGCTAATCCTTCAATCTGAGAAAAATGCCATTCATGTGAAGAGTCAGTTGCTTCGTATCGATACACTTTTCCTGGCACTATGAGGCGAATAGGCGGATCCTGTGTTTCCATAGTTCTGATTTGCATAGGAGATGTATGGGTGCGTAGCAACATGGGTCTTTCCCCGTTAGAATCTTTCTGGTCAATCCAGAGCGTATTAAAGCCATCTCTCGCCGGGTGATGCTTTGGTATGTTAAGCATCTGAAAATTATAATAATCAAGTTCGATTTCCGGCCCTTCAATTATTTCGAACCCCATTGATGTAAAAGCTTCACATATGTCACGAATAGTTTGAGTTATAGGGTGAAGGGAGCCACTATTAATTGGCACTCCGGGTAAAGTCACATCTAGTGATTCTCTAATATTTTTATTATCACTAGATGTGACTTTTGTATGCTGGCTAATTAACTTTTGTTCTAGTATTTTGGATGCACTATTTATTGCCTGCCCGAATTTGGGTCTTTCTTTTGAGGGCAATTCAGATATAGACCTTTTTAATTGAACAACAATTCCCTTGCGGCCTAAATATCTGACCTTCCATTCATTAAGGGAATCTAATGTTTTGGTCGCACTTAACTCTGTTAAAGCAATAGATAAAATTTTATCTATATTTTGTGCAGAATCTTTTTCGGTATTTTTGTTCATTAATACAGTAACTAAACCATTTCAGAATAATAGACATATTCGATTACTATAAATATCTTACACGGCAGAAGCATTAACCAATAGACTGATACACTACACTCTAAATCAATTTGCTAAGGGGAATAACAGTGAAAAGAGATGACGGCAGGCAATATGATGAGATGCGAAAGGTAACAATAACACCTGGTGTACAGAAGTATGCAGAAGGGTCAGTCATTATTGAAAACGGCAATACAAAAGTTCTTTGTGCAGTATCTGTTGAGGAAGGGGTGCCAGCATTTTTAAAAGGACAGGGTAAAGGATGGGTTACTGCTGAGTATTCTATGTTACCTCGGTCAACTCATACCCGTATTAGTAGATCTCGTTCTAGTGGTGGGCGTGCAAAAGAAATACAAAGGTTAATTGGACGCTCTCTAAGAGCGGTAACAGACTTGAGCCTATTAGGGGAAAGGACTGTTACTATCGATTGCGATGTATTACAAGCCGATGGAGGTACTCGCACATCAGCGATAACAGGTTCATATGTAGCTTTCGAATTAGCTTGTCGCGAGTTGATAAATCGCGGTTATTTGTCCCAAAGCCCGTTAAAGTATTCTGTTGCTGCCACGAGTGTAGGATTTGTAAATGGAAAACTACTACTAGATCTCGCATATGAAGAAGATTCAAGCGCAGAGGTCGATTTTAATGTGGTAATGACGGGAAGTGGGCAATTTGTAGAGATTCAGGCAACAGGCGAAGAGTTTGTTTTCGGGCACGATACTCTAATTGGAGCTTTAGATTTAGCGAAAAGGGGTATTAACCGTTTAAGTGAGCTACAGTCTCAGGTATTAGCCATTAAATGATGAACGAGTACGGCCAAATAAGGTAAGGCAGATGAATAGCGAAGTAAATATCAAAGTACTTTTGGCGGCTAGGCCTATCGGATATCCCACTGAAGGAGATTTTACAATTGCTGAATCTGAGATTCCAACATTGGAGGAAGGTCAGTTACTGGTAAAAACAGATTGGCTATCCCTTGACCCATATATGAGAGGTCGAATGAACAATGTGAAATCTTATGCTCCTTCTGTTGAGATTGGAGATGTCATGGTGGGTGGGGCAGTCGGAACAATTATGGAATCAAGGACTCCACTTTTCTCTGTGGGCGAAATTATTGAAGGAAGCTTTGGTTGGCAATCATATGCCGCATTGAATGGTGTCGGTTTAAGGAAAGTGAACCCTGCGTTGGGACCCATACAGTCGAGTATAGGAATCCTAGGCATGCCTGGCCTTACTGCGTATTTTGGGCTCTTGGATGTATGTGAACCTAAACCTGGGGATACTGTTGTGATTTCAGCCGCTTCTGGAGCAGTAGGTCAAGTTGTAGGGCAAATAGCAAAGATAATGGGGTGCAGGGTTATTGGTACTTCAGGTACAGATGAAAAAGTACGGTTCATTGTCGATGAACTGGGTTTTGACGTAGGAATAAATTACAAAAAAGAAAATGTGGGAGTTTCACTTGATTCTGCCTGCCCAGATGGGATTGATATCTATTTTGATAATGTGGGCGGATTTGTTACTGATGAAGTTATAAAAAGAATTAACACGGGAGCTAGGATTGCTATATGTGGACAAGTCTCACAATATAACGTAACAGAACCTGAGCTAGGGCCAAGAAATTTGTTCCATTTGACCAAATCGCAGGCAAAGATGGAAGGTTTCTTAATTTATGCTTATGAGAGCAGATATGACGAGGGTCTCTCCAGGCTGTCAAAATGGATTAAAGAAGGCAAACTGAAATATAAGGAAGATATAGTGGAGGGTATAAGAAATGCCCCGCAAACTTTTATTGGCATGTTAAATGGGAAGAATTTAGGTAAAACACTGATAAAGGTGTCGTGATTTAATCTTTTGTGAGACTTATGGGTTATTCATGCACATCGAATATCTTCTGGGTCCCATCTGCTAAAGTATTCCGATTTATTTTCCTCTATTAACTTGTGTTTAGCTTCCTGCCACAGATCTACCCATACTTTGTGATCTTTTAATTCACTATCAGGATTCTTTTTACTTCTGGCCACAAACCCTGGGAAATGTGATCGTCCAGTCGGCTGGCCAATAGGCTGGTATCGTAAATCAAAACTCCATCTTATATCCTCACTATTGTTTTCGAGAGAGGAGTGCTTAGTAAGTTTAGTTAAAAAGATGACATCACCTGGTTCTACTTCCAATGTTATTTTCTCTTCAGTTATATATTCTCCAGGAATTTCAACTTGTTTCCATTGAGGTCTTGTCTCAGTTTTGGTGCAGTGTAAAACCAATCCATCATTATGGCTCTTTTTAGCAACAACAAGACATCCGTTAGCTGTAGTTGCTTTTGTCATAGGAATCCATACAGTTAATATGTCACTATTGTCAGCATCTGAGGTTATTACGCCTTGGTCTTGATGCCACTGAGTGCCGGTTACTAGCCCTGATCCACTCGACTTTTTTCGAAGATTATCGCTGACAGTTTTAAGTGGAGGCTTAATACGTACATGCTGAACTGGGTTTGAATAAATCTCAGGGCCGATGATTTGCTCGACTACATCAAGTAATCGTCGATTAGTTAATAAACCGAATATTGCTGGGCCAGTATGCATTAAGCTATCTTGCTTTATTGAATCCGGGGTAGATTTAGTCAAACTTATATCCATATTTTCGTAATATGGAGCTTCAGGATAATCTCTTAAAATGCTACATAGCTGTTCTCCAAGTGGTTGCTCTTGATAAGTAGCATTGATCTTTTGTTCGAAATACCATTCAGCGGCCAGTTTATCTAAAACATTTTTGTATTCCTGGCGAACGGGCTCAAGATCCAATCGATCATCAAGTACTCCTTTGGCTATCAGATAACCGTGTTTCGAAAGTTGTTCTTTTAACGAAACATTTAAAGTCGCCACGGGTTTCCTTAATGGTTACGGATTGGAGGATGGAATAATGGAGATTCGAAATCGCCAATACTAGCTTCATTAACTTTACATATATGCTCTGCTGCCTCTATTATATTGGCAGAAGCATTTTCTGCTCGTTTCGAGCCCCAAAGTCTATTTGCTTTATCGGTTAATTCGTTTAATAAAGTGTTTTTTTTATCTGTGTAATCGCTCATATTGATGCGTTGTCATTCTTAAATCAATTATAGAGCTTTATTATTAGCCCAGTCAAAGGTAAAATAAACGATACTAATTTAAGCTTAATTAAATCAGTATACTATTAGCCAAAATAAATTGACCCAAAGATGCGCACGCTAATATAATCGATTAGGAATTAACAGATCAAGTCATGTCTAAAAGAACTTATCAACCGAAAAATCGCCGCCGAATGAGAGTACATGGATTTAGATCCAGGATGAAAACTCGTGGAGGCAAAAACGTGCTCAAAAGACGTACGTTTAAAGGCCGCAAGCAACTTACCGTACAACTATAGATCGATAAATAATTTCAACCTGGTGTAATACATTGCTGACAGTTCAAAGTCTTAGAAAACAATTGGACTTTCAAAGAGTGATGAAGTCAGGTGAAAGTTGGGCGGATCGAAAGTTTGTTCTGGTAGCAACGAATCAAATGCCTTCCGCCGTTACGACAAGATTTGGTTTTTCAGTTAGCAAGCGTATAGGAAACGCCGTTATACGCAATCAAATGAAACGAAGATTGCGATCCATTGTATATGGCTTTGATTTCAACGAAGGGTGGGATGCGGTATTAATAGCAAGAAAAGGTTCGATAGATTGTACATATAAGGAAATCGAAAGTTCAGTATCAAGATTATTAATAAAATCAGGAATGGCTGCTGACCGATCGGAATCGAAAACGAGATAAATATAATGAAAAAGTTAGCGTTACTTATAATAGTCATGTACCAACGGGCCATTTCTCCATATTTAGGATATAGGTGTAAGTATGAACCTACATGTTCTAACTACGGGTATGAAGCCATATCTAGGCACGGATTAATTACTGGTTTATTTATGACCGCTTCTAGGCTGTTTAGCTGCCGTCCCTTTGGGGAAGTCGGCTATGACCCGGTTCCATAATTGACAAAAGGGATTTAGTTTTTGAATGATAAAAATGTTACCAGTATGAATTACAAACAACGCCCAGTAAGATCAACTCATGTTCTACTCGTTATATTAATAATTAGCATTGCCTTGTTTGCATGCGTGCCCGGCGGCGGCGCATGTGGGGGTGTTTCAAAGCCAGCTGGTTGGGCTGGTGGAGTGGTTGAGGACAATATACTTTACACCGGGACGATGGATGGTGAAATTGTAGCGATAGATGCTGTTTCAGGAGATTACATATGGCATTTCGAACCTTCGATTGGCGAAGAAAAGAATAGGGCTTTTTACGGTGATCCAGTAATTATTGACGATCTCATATATATAGCCGGGTATGATGGCTATTTATATGTGATATCTAAACTAGACGGTAGTTTATGGGATCAACCAATACCAATTGGAGAAAACAAAGATAACGTGGTTGGTGGACTGGGGTATGGAGAAGGAACACTTTTAGCCGGGTCATCTGATGGAAATATTTACGCATATGACGTGCAAGATATTTCAAATATATGGAGTTTTGAGACGGGCTCAAAAATTTGGACTAAGCCATTAATTGCCGAAGGACAGGCATTCTTCGGATCTTTGGACAAAACATTTTATGCTCTAGATATTAAGGATGGATCTCTTAGTTGGAGCTTTGAAACAGGTGGTGCAATAATCACCCCTGCAGCTAAAGTAGGCAAAACGATTTTATTTGGCAGCTTTGATGGTATTTTTTATGCATTGCAATCTGAGTCTGGAAAAGAGTTATGGCGGTTTACAGATTCTGAAGGGTGGTATTGGGGACAGCCAGTAGTGTCTGAAACGCACGTTTATGCTCCGTCTTTGGACGGAAACCTCTATGCCATCGACATCGATAGTGGCAGGTTGACATGGAAAGTGGAAACAGATGGACCCATTATTGGTTCACCATTAATTTTCGATGACTGGATTATATTTGGCTCAAATGATGGCAGGCTTAGAGTGGTTTCATTAAAGACTGGAGCTAGCCAAAAACGGTGTAACATAGGAGATGATATAAGGACTAGTATTGTAAAAGGTGGCGGAGCCATTTATATGGGGATCTCTAATCGTTCGATACTTGCAATAAATATAAAAGCAAATGGCGACCCGGATGAGAAATGGAGCTATGTTACTAAGGACCAGAGTATTGATCTTGATCGAGCTAAAGCATGTTGATGCCAAACGAGGATTTGTAGAATGGAATTTATAGGCGGTATCTGGAATGGAGTAATTATCAGGCCAATGATAAACAGCCTGGTACTACTCTATTCACTAGCATTTTCTAATTTTGGTGTATCGATAATACTTTTTACACTGTTAATAAGGGCTGTTTTATTTCCCTTAACTGTTAAGCAAAGCAAGCAAATGAAAGCGATGCAAGCAATACAGCCAAAATTGAAAGCTATGCAGGAAAAGTATAAGAATGATCGTCAAAAAGTTTCTCAAGAAACGATGCGTCTATATCGAGAAAATGGAGTTAACCCGCTTGGATGCTTGGGGCCAATGTTTATACAATTTCCAATATGGATTGGCTTATATCAAGCGATAATACAAACGCTTCCTTCTACGCCAGAACGACTAGCAACTCTTTCAAATAAATTATATTGGTGGCTGCCTTCAGTGCATAAGGCAGTGCCATTAAACGGAGACTTTTTTGGGCTCGACTTGGCAGTTCCTGACCCAACAAAAATAGTCCTTCCTGTATTGGTTGGAGTATCAATGTTCGTTATGCAGAAGATGACGACTATGCCTTCAACATCTCCAACCCAAGACTCAACGAATCGAATGATGTTATGGATGATGCCAGTTATGTTTGGATTTTTCACAATTCAATTTCCAAGTGGATTAGCTATTTATTGGATAGTTTCAAATATAGTTGGAATTATTATTCAAGGCTTTGCTACAGGATGGGACCCTTTACTTAAAATACTTAATTTTCAGGTTGTATCACAACCTTCTGCTGTAACAGCTAATGCTATTGCAGGAAACGAAGAGGTAGAAAATGAAGAAGAATACGATAGTGATGACGGCGAAGACCGTAGAAGACGCAATAGAGCTGGCTCTAAAGCAACTAGACGTAAATCGCGAAGAAGTAGAAATCGACGTAATTAGCCGAGGAAAAGCAGGTCTGCTTGGAATTGGTTCGGAAGAGGCTGAAGTTAGAGTAAGCATTGTTGATTTTGGCCCAGATGAAGTTGCGGGAGATGTTGTTAAAACGGTCTCCGATGTTTTGGAAAATTTGTTACGGCTGATGGACGTAGACGCGGTATCAACTTTGAGGCACGCCATGGGAGAAGATGGAGGAGGACCAGTTTTTAATGTGGAAGGTGAAGATTCGGGACTTTTGATAGGACGTAGCGGGGAAACCTTAAGAGGGTTGCAATTTTTGGTTAATTTTATGGCAAACAACCAACTTGGGTTTAGGCCAGATGCGATAATTGATGTTGGTGGATATCAAGAGCGACGTAAGAGATCTCTCCAAATTACGGCAAGAAACGTCTCTCTGACAGTCGCCCAGAGCGGAAGATCGATAACTCTTGAAGCAATGAGTGCATATGATCGCCGGCTAGTACATCTGGCATTATCAGACAACCCTGAGGTTGTTACTCAGAGTGTAGGCTCAGGGATGGATAGGAAAGTTGTAGTAAGCCCTGCTGATATCGACTAGCAATATTTGAAAAGAAGTTATTATGATAACGCAATCAGATTTTGAATTTAAGAAAATATCTACACTTCAAGTTTCTATTAAAAATCAAGTTGGTTTAATTAGAATTAAAGGTAGAGATCAATTAAATTTAATTGATGATCTAATGGTTGCAGAAATAAAAGAGGTCATTAATAGCTTTGATGATAATCCCAATGTTCGCGCAATCGTTTTGTCTTCAGTCGGCGATAATTTTTCAGCTGGCTCAACGGTAAAGTCTCCGCCTAGACATGTTAATTTGAATTCCCAGAGAATAGCATTTGATGTAGCTAATGTTAGAAAAATCACTATAGCATCGCTTCGAGGTAAAGTGCTGGATCAAGGCCTAGAATTAGCCTTAGCTTGTGACATTAGATTTGCGTCTTCAGAAACACGTTTCGGCTTAACCCATATTAAAAACGGATCCATTCCTTGGGATGGAGGAACACAGAGACTCCCCAGAGTAATTGGCCCTTCAAGGGCTTTATACATGATGCTTACTGGTGTCACAATTGATGCAATTCAAGCCTTGGAATATGGATTGGTATCACAAATAACCTCTGAGATTCATGATGAAGAATTGGCTCTTGAATTTGGCTTAATAATTGCAAGTCATGGCCCTATCGCAGTCCAATATTTAAAAGAGGCGGTTAATTCAGGATCAGACCTTAACATCGAAGAGGGAATGCGCCTTGAACTCGACCTAGCCACACTATTACATTCAACTAATGATAGAGCCGAGGGGTTACGTGCTTTTGCGGAGAAAAGGAAGCCGGAGTTTAAAGGTGACTGAGAAATCGGTCATATATGGCAAACAAGGCTCTATTGCTACCATAGAGTTGAACCGGCCAGAATCAATAAATGCAATCAGTCAATCGATGCGAGATTTGATATTTGACGCTCTAACAGCTTATTCATATGATAAAGAGGCTACAGTCTGTATTATATATGGTGCAGGAGACAGAGGTTTTTGCTCTGGTGCTGACCTAATTGAATTTGGTAAAAGTAGATCTCAAACTGAATCAAGGGTGATCAGAAAAAGACGAGATTTATGGGGGTTATTAAGTCAAATAAAAAAACCTTTAATTGCTGCTGTCCACGGATACGTAATTGGAGCTGGACTTGAAATAACCTCCCTATGCGACATTAGGATCTCTTCTGAAGACGCTGTATTTGGTATGCCAGAGGTGGCACATGGGTTTATACCTGGTGCTGGTGGGACTCAAAGTTTTCCAAGAGCAATTGGAAAAACCCATGCCATGAGGCAGTTTTTAAGTGATCGAAATGATCGAATGACTGCACAGAGAGCTTTAGAGCTTGGTTTAATACATAAAATTGTTTCCAGAGATGTTTTATTAAAAGCTGCATACAATTTAGCTGAAGAAATTGCCTTAACAGATCTAGAAGTACTTACCGCTATGAAAACAGCAGTATTGGATGGATTGTATATGCCAATGTCTCTTGGGTTAGACCTAGAAAAAAGATTAAAAGGACGGATCAAACTTAATAACTAAAAATGAATTTTTCTGAAACTCTTTCTATAGCAGCTGAAATTATGCCTCATAGAATTGCTACTCTTTTTGATAATGACTGCACTTCATATTCCCAACTTGACCATCAAGCAGATCTTATTGCATCTGGATTGATTTCAATAGGAGTTAAGCCCGGGGACAGAATCGCATTTTTGGATGTTAATAGTGATAAGCAAGTTAAATTAATATATGGCATCGCAAGGGCTGGCGGTATATCCGTACCTATAAATTATAGAGCTAGAGTGTCCGAAATCGAATTCTCGCTTAATGATTCTGCAGCTTCGGTAGTTGTAGTTGGGCGAGACTATCGAGAAACAATAATCTCTATTAAAGACAATATAAATCATCAGATTAAACTAGTTTCTTTTGAAAGTCATGAATTTACGGCGAATTGGATTGCGTATAGTGAGATTCTTAAGGAAAGCAGCACTTCGTATCCAAAAATAGACTCTAAAGATCCAGCCATAATACTTTATACTTCTGGTACCACGGGCCGTGCAAAAGGCGTTTTGTTAACTCATCAATCGTTAGTCGTAAATTTACTAGATAACGTCTTCCCTGATATTGAAAACAGTGAAATTGTTTTGCTTAGTATGCCGCTTTATCACGTAGCAGGGATACATGTTTTGTTAGCTTCAATTTATGAAGGTCGAAAATTAGTTATACAGCGTCAGTTTCAATCAGGAGAGTGGCTTGAATTAATCGGGAAACATAAAATTTCTAGATCAACTTTGGTGCCAACTATGCTCAAGATGATTATAGAAGATGGCGGATTCAAGAAAGCCAACCTTGATAGCCTTAGAATGATTACATATGGTGCAGCTGGGATGCCTTTTACCGTGATAACCGAAGCAATGAAGAAATTGCCACAAGTTTCTTTTATTAACGCTTTTGGCCAAACTGAGTCAGGCTCTACAATCGCAGCTTTAAATCCAGAAGATCATAATCTGTCTGGGACTTCATTAGAGGTAGAGAAGAAACTAAATAGACTGAACTCTATAGGGAGACCTTTAGAAGGAGTTGAAGTGCGAATCTATGCCAATAAATCAAACGTGCTGCCTGGTCAGATTGGAGAGATATTGGTTCGCAGTCAGCAGATTATGGATGGGTACTGGAATGACAACACTTCTACTTCTTCAGTGATCGATGACGGATGGCTGCATACTGGAGACATGGGATATATTGATGAGGGTGGTTATATTTTCCTTCAGGGAAGATCAACAGACTTTATTAAACGTGGAGGAGAACGTATTTCGCCAAACGAAATTGAAAGCGTACTGTTGCAACATCCTTTTGTTGAGGAAGCAGCAGTAATAGGTAAACCAGATAATCATTGGGGAGAGATTATCTTAGCGTTTGTTAGAAAATCGGACAATTCTGAGGTTACGGAGAAGGATCTAATATCACATTGTAAAAATTTGCTAGCGAGCTTTAAAAAGCCTCAGGAGATTATGTTCATTGAAAAAATGCCAAAAAACTCGTTAGGTAAAGTTTTAAAAACAGATCTGAAAAAACTATACCTAAATTAACCAAATAAAGCAGATTAGCTCTCGATCTTATCGAAGCCCGTGTATTTTCTTAAAACTTCTGGAATAAGTACAGAGCCATCACTCTGTTGATAATTTTCAAGTATGGCAATCAATATTCGTGGTATAGCCAAACCCGAACCGTTCAAGCTATGAGGATATATAGGTTTTGCCCCGGATTTTGGCCTATACCTTATGTTTGCTCGCCTAGACTGAAAATCATCACAATTGGAACAGCTGCTGACTTCTAACCAATCCTCGCTTCCAGGCGACCAGACTTCTAGGTCGAAAGTTTTCACCGCTGAAAATCCTAGGTCTCCAGCGCAAAGCTCAATTACCCTGTAAGTAAGTCCTAATTGTCTGGCAATTTCCTCAGCGTTATCTACGAGTTTTGAAAGTTCTTCATCAGAGTTGTCTGGGCTAACAAATTTATACATTTCGACTTTATCAAATTGATGCACCCTTTTAATGCCTCGTGTTTGACTGCCAGAAGCAGCTTTTTCTCTACGAAAGCAAGGAGTATGGGCGACAAATTGTGCAGGGATTTGATCTGGATCAAGTATTTCATCCCGAAACATGCTAGTTATCGGCACTTCTGCTGTTGGAATTAACCATAAATCATCTTCTTGATCGTGATACATGGTTTCGCTGAACTTTGGTAGATGGCCGCTTCCAGTTACTGTTTCAGTATTCACTAAATAAGGTAAATACAACTCCTCATATCCATGCTCTTCTATATGCATGTCTAGCATCCAAGAAATTAAGGAGCGCTGTAGTTTTGCTCCCTTGCCATTTAGAACATAAAACCTTGACCCCGATATTTTTGCTGAAGCTCTCAAGTCAATGATTCCTAGTGCTTTTGCAATTTCAAGGTATGGAAGGAAATTCGAAACTGATTTGACTGCACCTTCGATAGTACGAACAATTTGATTTGATGACTCATCTTTTCCATCAGGAACGTCTGCCCTAGGGATATTAGGTACATTTAACAGGATGGTTCGAATATCTTGTTGAATAGACTTATATTCGATTTCTAAGCTTTTTACTTTTTGGCCCATAGCTTTCATGTCACTAAGCAATTCCTTACTAGGTCGCGTGCCAAGGCCGATTTGATGGCTAACTTTTTTCCTCTCCGATCTAAGTGTATCTACTTCTTGTTGAATCAGTTTGCGTTTATCGTTTAATTTAAGTAATTCATCTAAAGGAACTGAGCCACCTCGTCTTAGAAGAGAAGCGCGAACATTTTCCGTGTCTGATTGTATAAGTTCTATGTTTAACATTGCAGTAATCTAATTTAACCTAATTCTTCTTGTAGTCTTTTAAGTATTAAATGTTCATCTCCATCGTCTACAGTTTGTATTCGAATAATGAGCGAATTTGCGACAGTATCAGTTCTTAAATGAATGATGGGGTCACCATTTTTAAGTGATTCTTGTAATTCGTCAGCTGATAAGCGGGAAGCGTTTTTATCGATCATAATCCTCAAGCCTTCGACCATGCCCTTATCAGGAAAATCGGCTACAGTTACACCAGGAAGATTTGCAATTTCATAGCGAATCTTATTAAGTCTATTTTCATATTGAGCTAAACGTGACTCATGGTCCATTTTAAGCCACTCTTGAAGCGCAACAAAAGTTCCAATGACGGTTTGGCGGTCCATTTTTATTGAGCGACCAAAAACTCTGGTATGTTCATATTCAAAACCAACGAAACTTAACCGGTATGCAAGACGTATCAGATGTTCATTAGCCCCTACCAGCAGGCCGCTGGTATTTAAACCTTCAAAGTATTTTCCTCCATATCCAACCAAATCCGCTCCATTTTGGGCATAGAGGCTTAATCGATTAGTAGGGTATACTTGGCCGGCAGCATCTACAAGTAGAGGGATATTGTTTCGCTGAGCCAATTTAGTTAGCTTATTAAATGCCACAATATCGGTTCTTTGCTCTCTCTCATCAGGATCATCATATAATCCGCCTGCTAGGTAATGAATGCCCGCTGTGTTTTCATTTATTGATTCCTCAATATCTTTTTCAGTGGTACGATCTTCATTGCCAACTTCAATTAGCACTCCTCCTGGAACTGTTACAGCTTTGTCATAGCTTACACGTAGTTGTTTTTGTATTATGAACTCGTTTGGCAGGCCAGTTACATCGGGTAATTGCTCAATGGCTTCTTCATTATTTCGTGTAATACATGCAGCTGCCCCAAGTGAAAGAGCTGCAGAGCATCCTGGAGTTACCATAGCAAACGGCACATTTAACATTTCAGCAATTCTTTCACCAGAAACCTTAACTAGCTCACTCATTTTTACATAGTCCAGAGAAGCATCTTCCATCGCTGCCTTAACAACTTTAGAAGGGTTGTTTCCTCCAATCGCAGTAGGGTGGCCATGGGCGTTTATGACCGGTTTAATGCCTAAATCTTTGTATATTTTGCTACGTCCAGCCATGTTGACTTAATTAGCCTCTCTAGATTATTGAGCGAATGCTTTTATAGTATTTATATAATCGACTTTTATATTTTGGTCAACTCCGAAAGGAGCTAGAACAGGTAAGTCAAGGCCCAGTGACATCCGTTTTGTAATTTGATCATAACAATTAGATGGACGCCCAACCATAGCCACTTCCTCTTCCATGTTTGACGATATGGATGCTATTGCAGCATCCATATCGTTAGAATTTAAAGCTGATTCTGCTGAACGCATTTCTTTTTCAAACCCACATGAAATAAAGAAACTTCGATAATTCGCATGTCGTGAATAAGATGCTATTTCGCTCTTTAACTTTTTTCTAGCTAGATCAATGTTTTCAACCCCAACATAGGTTCTAATATATGCGGCTAAGTCTGGTTTACTTTGGTTTTGCAAGTTTTGTTTGCTCGTGGAGTTAAATAGTTCCGCAAATTGCTTAAGTTTGCTTATAGCAGTCCAATTCAATAAAACCCCATCTGAAATTTGTGCAGCCAGCCTAATCATTTTTGGCTTCAATGCAGCAAGATATATAGGTACACTAGCATTTTTGGCAGCTAGGCCAAGTTTCCCAGAATCAATCTGGAAATGTGTGCCATTCAAGTCCAAAGTTTCACCACTCAACAGTCCTCTTATGATCGTGACTGTTTCTTTTGTTCTACCAATAGGGTCAGCAAATTTGCCTCCATGTATTTTTTCTACCACCAATTTATGACCTATTCCCAAACCCAGTACGAAACGCTGATTTGTCATTCTTGCAATATTAGCTGCTGTCATTGCTGTGACAGTTGGTGTTCGAGAAAAAATTGGAAGAATGCCTGTTCCTAGCTTAATTGTTTTAGTGACAGATGATAAATAGCCGATGAGAGATACTGAATCATATCCACCGCCCTCTGGAATCCAAATAGATTCGAAACCAGCAGACTCTGCAGCGAGAACGATTTGCGTAATATCTTCAATAGATAACCGAGGGTCGTTTTCGATTCTAATTCCTAAACGTTTATTGCTAGACATGTTTAAATTATTAATCCACCCTTATTAATCAATTTTACTGGCTATGGTCATCGTATTTAGTCGACACATAAATTTAACTTCTGATTTTACATTGAAACCGGCTTCATGAAGCATTACCTTTAAATCATACTGGGTAATCCCCCATAACTCATGTTGATGATGATCCCTTTCAATTTGATCTGGATCTGAGCCAGACCTGAGTTTATGCCATATAAAAGAAACCCGTGGAGGAATCATTGTGATTATTAATATTCCACTACTTGATAGTAGGCGATATGCTTCATTGAGCAGAGACTCTCGGTTCGGAATATGATTCAATGAAGCAATGAATGAGATGGTTTCAAAGCTACCGTCTTCCAAAGGTATATTCGCAGAGTCTTCTATGATTAAATCTACATCTCCCCAATCATGAACATCTACTCCCGTTCCTTTACCATTATAGGATCTAACTAATTGATTATTGCCGCAGCCGATATCCAGCAGTCTCCCAGTGACATGAGGAAGAACAAGTTTGATACGCCAACTTCTCAATAAATTTGTTAATGAATACAATCTAACTTACTACCAAATATTTTTTGAATTTACTTTGATTTAATTACTCTCAAATAATATCAAATTATCTTATTTATCAGATAGGTGGCTACAATGGGTTATCGTTACAAGTCAATACTATGTAGCTGCCTGCTATAATTTTCGTTATTATTGATCGTATACTAACAAAATATCACATTGTTTATAAAATAAAGACCTATTGTTTTAGAGGTTTTCAAAAACAATGTTGAAAAACGGCGCTACTTAATCGTTATTGAAATAATGTTAATAAATATCACCCTATATGGATCCAATGATTAGACCTGTTGTATTGGCTGGTGGCTCTGGCACAAGACTTTGGCCATTATCCCGTGAAGACTTTCCTAAACAATTTCTTAAATTGGTGACTGAAAAGACTATGATTCAGGACACTATGCTTCGCTTAGATGGACTTAATCATGATTGCAACAGCTTGCCGCCGATTGTTATTTGCAATGAAGAGCATCGGTTTTTGATAAGCGAGCAACTTAAAGAGATAAACAGATCGCCAGATGTAACTATACTTGAGCCAATTGGTAAAAACACCGCACCGGCTTTAACGTTAGGAGCTCTCTGGTCTGTAGAGCATGATAAAGACTCAATATTACTAGCTTTGCCAGCCGATCAATATCTTGGTCAACCAGAAGTTTTTTATGAAGTAGTAAAAGAGGCACAAAGTTTAGCAAATGAAGGGTATTTTATAACTTTTGGTGTGCCACCTCTTTTGCCTGAGACTGGTTTTGGTTACATAAAGACTGAGCCGATGTCAGGTAATTTCAATAATGGACAAATAAATGTTATGAGAGTAGCCAAATTTGTAGAGAAACCTGATTTGTTAACAGCAAAGAAATACTTAGATTCAGGGGAATATTTATGGAATAGCGGAATGTTTATGATGAAGGCTAGTATATGGCTAGACCTAGTTAGAGAGTTTTGTCCGGATATTAGTGAGACATGTATTAAAGCATATGATAAAGGTTCAATAGATGGTAATTTTTTCAGGCCCGATAAAACTACGTTTATGGACTGCCCATCTGACTCAATTGACTATGCTGTAGCTGAAAACATAGATGTAGATCGCGGTAATCCATGCCCCTTGGTATTTGAATATAGGTCAGACTGGTCAGATCTTGGGACATGGACTGCAATAGCGGATAAGTTGAGCTCCGATATAAAGAATAATGTTATCAAGGGCGATGTTCTTACAGAGGATGTTTCTAACTCAATTGTCATCTCGGATGGACGTTTATTAGCAGCGGTAGGCCTAGATAATGTTGTTATAGTGGAAACACCCGATGCAATATTGGTGACTTCTAAAGAGAAGATTAATGATGTTGGTAAACTAGTTTTAAAGATGCGTGCATCTGGCCGTACTGAACACGCTAACAACCTTAAAGTACATCGCCCTTGGGGTACGTATGAAATATTGGATAAAGGGACTGGGTTTCAAGTAAAACACTTAAGAATTCATCCTGGACAATCTATATCTTTACAACGGCATAAGCATCGTGCAGAACACTGGGTTGTAGTTAAAGGAAAAGCAAAAGTGGTTTGTGGCAAAGAAACGTATGAATTGTCTGAGAATCAGTCAGCATATGTTCCTCAGGGCGTAAAACACAGGTTATTTAATCCTGGGTTAGAGGTATTAGAAATTGTTGAAGTCCAATCAGGTGAAATGATAGATGAGGAAGATATTGAGCGCTTTGAAGACAGTTATGGTCGAATTTGATAATAGATTCACACACACACATTTTCCCGCCTGATTTTCTTCGTAATCGACAATCTCTTTTAAACATAGACAAAACATTTAATGAGCTATACTCTGATTCTCGATCCAAATTAGCAACTGCAGAAGATCTCATTGAATCCATGGATGAAAATAAGATAGATGTATCTGTGGTTATGGGTATTGGTTGGACAAATTTTCAGCTTTCTGAAAAATCCAACCAATATATAGCCGAATCTTGTCAAAAGTATCCAGATAGGCTAATTGGGTTTGGTTCAATTGACCTATCATCTACTAACGCAGTAAATCAAGTTAGCTATTGTTCAGATATTGGATTAAAAGGCATAGGAGAGTTGCACCTAGATCACCAGCTTTTCAGGATTGGTGGCTATGAAGTGATCGATACTGTTATACAGGCGATTAAGGCTAAAGGCCTTATTTTATCAATACACTGTTCTGAACCTGTTGGGCATCTATATCCTGGAAAGGGCTCTAACACTCCCGAAAAAATAGAAACATTATTAAAGTTATCTGAAGGAGTGAAACTCATACTTGCGCATTGGGGTGGGGGAATACCGTTTTATGGCCTAATGCCAGAAATAGGGAAACTATTTGAGTCTGTGTTTTTTGATACTGCCGCATCTCCATTTTTATATGATCGTAAAATATTTGAGATTGTAAGTAGTCTAGTTGGCTCAGATCGCATTCTTGCAGCTAGTGATTACCCATTATTAGAATTTTCACGCATAAAAAATGACATTGAAGTCAGTAATTTGAGTAATAAAGATAAGAAGCTTTTGTTGGGAGATAATGCCAAAAATCTTTTTAATCTCAGTTGCGATTAATTTTCCATATAATCAAAATAATCAAACCACGTTTGAAAAAAGAAACAATAGTTCAATAATTTAAATTGAGTGCTATACTTTCTGGAAATACTGTTTAATTTTGTGAATTAGTAGATAAGGGGAAAATGAAGATGGGTTCTGAATTTCCGATATGCAAAGAGTGTTCTGAAGGCAATCTGCTTCCGCTGTCTGATTTTGGTAGTCAAGGCGCTTCAATACATTATAAAGCGTGGGTGTGCAGCCAACCAAGTTGTGGATATAACATCAAAATCCGTAATGGAGATGTTTATATAAATGAACCAATAAGTAATGGAGATAGTCACATTCCGAGAACTCGAGGTTAATAACACATTTAATTTGTTTCTAAACTTGTTTGATTTCCTCACTCAAGGCTATAGTAACTTTTATTAATTGTAGACAGTGAGGGTTCAATATTGCCAATTAGTGATGCGATTAATAAGTTCTTCAATTCGGATACAGTTTGAATAAACGTTTAAGTATAGGCGTGACAATGGTGTTCATAGGGCTAGTTACGCTATTGTTTATTGGCGGCTATTTAATTTTTATCGTTAATGAAAAATCTAACTTAGAGCAATTAAATGTAAATTTAAACAATGGTTTAAGCTATGACAATATAGCGGTTACTATCGATGAGCAAGACATTGATAATCTTTCTATAATTGACCTGCCAGCTCACTTTTCTCGAATGCATTTTGGAGTTTTATTCCATCCTAAATATTGGCATGACCCTATTAAAACAGGAACGGATACACGTCTATTAACTGAGATTACTGAAGGGTTCGACTTAGCATCATCCTTGGATAATTTGGCTCTGGTTGTGCCTAAAGGTACGGCTACTCGAATTTTAATACCAATGTTGAATATTGATTCGCCGGTTGATGAATTAGGAATTATTGATCTTGGCGATAGCCAAGAATATGAAACACCTGATAATACTGTAGGCCATATTCCTGAGACAGCCGATCCTGGCGAAGTGGGTAATGGATGGTTTTTTGGGCATCTAGAGAGTCCATTTAGTGGTGAAGGAAATGTTTTTCACAGACTACCCGAAATACCTGAGCTTTTGCGTGAAATTAATGAGATAGGAGAGGGAGGAATCAACATAATAATACATAGCAGTACAGGTGAGTATTTATACCAAGTTACTTCATCAGAGGTGTTGCATGCTGATGAATTGAAGATATATGGCTCAGATAACTCGCGTATTAGCCTGGTTACATGTGTTCCTCGGTTAGAATATTCTCACCGTCTGGTTATTAAAGCCATTTTAGTTGGGGTAAAAGCCCATTAGTTTAAGTTGTCGATAAAGTATCTCTTAAAAGTTGTATAAATGCCTTGGTCGGAGTTGACATTGTTTTACCTCTTAGGTTAATAATTCCAGCTTGCTCCACAGGGAGCATGTGTGCAAGTCCTATCACTCCAAATGACTCGTGATCTTTTGGATCTATTGCTATTCGAGGGCCAACCGAGATTCCCATTCCTAATTCTACATACCGCTTGATCATGTCCATGCTGTCTAATTCAACAATTATTTCGTATTCTAGACCTCGGCGCCTGAATTCAGTTTCAAGCATCAATCGAGTGTACGTCCCCCTTCCCATCATAATTAAAGGCCAAGGTGCAATTTCGTCTAATGAACTAATTGTTGAATCTAATAA
>QGNM01000014.1 GCA_003228095.2 Chloroflexota bacterium
AAAACCCGGGTTTTGCAGCTGAAATTGATTCAATGGGCATTTTAACTTTAAATAAATCCTTGATTATTTCAACGATCTTCATCGGATTCATCTTTAAAGGTTTTGCAAGTCTTAAAGCAATATTGCTGGAGTAATCACCATGACTAGGATTTTGAGGATGTTCTATAGATTTAAATGGAAGTTCACAGATTGGTAATTGTCCATTATTTTGAGCAATTGATATCGCTTCAGTAATTCCTTTCCAAATTTGATCTTGTATAGTTGTTAATGAATAAGGTTGTGTCATTTATGTAATCTGCCTGGACTCTTTAGTTTAAATGGAGTATTAATTTTCTCGTAGTTGAAGTGTAACTGAAACGAGTTTTGTATATAAATACCAATTTTAGTTCACTTTGATATGTAATGACCTGTCTGTACGTGAAGTCATTTCGCCTATAACGGCATAATTAGAAATCCCATTTAAAACTAAATTTTTGGTGAGTTCATCTAGGTTTTCTGGTCCTACTGATATTAATAAACCTCCTGAAGTTTGAGCATCACAAAGCATTAATTTTTCTTCGATTCTAATATTGTCCGCCCACTTAACTGAATCTGTTGCAGCCTCAAAGTTTTGCATTGTGCCTGACGGGACGTGCCCAGCTGCCACGCAATCAACGACGCCAGCCATGAAAGGTACTTTATTTATATTGATACTTGCCATTAGTTCGCTGCCGTCAGTCATTTCATTAATATGTCCGATTAAGCCGAATCCTGTGATGTCAGTACAAGCATGCACTCCTGTATCTCGCATTGCAGAAGCAGCTTTATCATTTAACTCTCTCATTATATCTATACAACTGTTTAATAATTCTGGAGATATATCATCTGCTTTAGCTGCAGTAGTTAAAATCCCTGAACCTATCGGTTTTGTTAATATTAATAAATCATTTGCTTTAGATGCTGAATTGGTAATTTCCATGCCAGGTTTTAATGTCCCCGTAACAGCCATCCCATATATTGGTATGTCACTTTTTATTGTGTGCCCTCCAACAATTAAGATCCCTGCCTCAGATGCCTTTGAAGCGCCTCCATTGATAATTTCAGTGAGAGTTGTGGTTGGTAAATCCTCAGGAAACGAAACTATATTTAATCCAAGCAGCGGCGTCCCACCCATGGCATATATATCGCTGACAGCATTTGCTACAGCTATCTCGCCATATGTGAAAGGGTCATCTACGTTGGGCGGAAAAAAGTCTACAGACTGTACGATAGCTATTTCCTCAGCGATTTTATACACAGCGGCGTCATCCCGTGAGTCGAGTCCTGCCAACAAAGACGGGTCAGTTGATTTTGGTAGTTGGTGCAGCACCTGCAACAACTTTTGTGAACTAAATTTAGCAGCTCAACCGGCTGAAGAACTTAGCTGAGTTAAACGAATCTTACTATTGGTTTTTGACAAAATAACTACACTCCCTTCTTATATAAGTATAATCATATAAAATTGACTTAAGTTTGGGGAGGTAAAATACATGTCTAAATACAAAGTTAACATCGGTGATGTTGAGTTGATTTCATTAACAGACGGGCACGGATCAGGTGAAGCGACAGAAATCTTCCCAACAAGCAATTTAGGTGTCTGGGAGTCAGAATACAAAGATTTATTAGATGGTAAGTTGATACACCCAAGGTTTGGCTCGTTTGTTATTTCTATAAACGGTAGATTAATAGTTGTTGATACGGGAATGAACGGACCAGAGGGACAGTTATTACGCGACATGAAGGCTAAAGGAATAGATCCTAATGAGATTGAATTAGTAATAAACACACACCTTCATCCTGATCATGTCGGGTGGAATTTAAGCAACGGAAAACCAACTTTCTCTAACGCGAGATACTTAATCCCGAAGCATGATTGGGAATATTGGACGAGCCCTGAGGTCATTAATGATGCCCCATGGATTACCGATAGTGTGGTGAGTTTAAATGATGAGAGAATTCTAGATTTAATTGAAGGAGAGTATGATGTTACACCTGAGATTAAAACAATTCCCACTCCAGGACATACGCCAGGCCACATATCGATATCCATTACATCCAACGGTCACCATGGTTTCATATTAGGGGATGTGGCACATAGTCCCATTCAGGCGAAATATACTGATTGGAGTCCGGCTTTTGATGTGGACCCTGACCTTGCGAGGATCACGAGAAATAAGATATTTGACAGATTGGAGGCTGAAAACACTTTAATAGCCTCTGGTCATTTTCCGGAACCTGGATTTGGCAGGCTAAAACGGGCTAACGGTCGTAGATATTGGTTTATTGAATAACTAGGGTTTCAAAATGGAATTATGCAGGTTATGCAGAACAAACAATACGTCTATTTTTTATGTAGACGATGATTCAAGTCTTGGTAAAGTATTTTTCTTGTGTAATGATTGTAAACTTATTTTTGTTTCCATAAAGTTATTACCCAAACCAGAAATAGAAAAAAATCGATATTTGTCACATAATAACGATGTAGAAGATCTAGGATACCAAACCTTTTTATCAAAGCTGTGGAACCCGATGGAGAAGCGACTAACCAAGGGAGCTTCTGGCTTAGACTATGGTGCTGGCCCAGGCCCAGCGCTTATGCAGATGATGTCTGAGTCTGGGTACATTGTCCAAATGTATGACCCATTTTTTGCAATTAACGAAGCTGTTTTAAATAAAACATATGATTTTATTGTATGTACAGAGGCAGCAGAACATTTTCATAATCCGTCAAAAGATTTTAATCAATTGGATTCAATGCTTAAACGCAATGGATTTTTAGGAGTGATGACCAGTTTTACGGATAAGGTGCAAGTTTTTGGAGATTGGTACTATCGACGAGATCCTACTCATGTAAGTTTTTATAGCACTTATACTATGCAATGGATTGCTGAGAAAATGAATTGGAAAGTAGACTTTATAAAAGATAACGTAGTTATTTTTTATAAAGATTAATGTGTTGATTAAATTCTTTATTTAAATTTGATCCAATCAGTTAGAATTGTATAATCATGATGGAATGGCAGCTTTGGTATGTTATCTACTCTGAACCATTTTACTTCTTGACATTCAGCCCCAGAGCGTAATTCACCTCCTATAGGAAATGCACTATAGACAATCAGAATTACTGGGTTTCCGGAATTAGAATAAACTCCGATAAGTTTTTCAACACCTATATCTAAATTGGTTTCTTCTTTGACTTCTCGCACAACGGCATTTTCTACAGCCTCCTTATTATCCACGTAGCCAGAAGGGAAGGCCCATTCGCCAATAGCTGGTTCGATATTTCGTTTTACTAGTAGCAACTCATCATTTTCATTAATGATTATCGCCACAGCGACCACTTTGGGATCAATGAAGTCAATATATTTGCAATTACTACAATATATTCTTAGTGCTCCATCGATATCTTGTTCGGAAGTTTTATGCCCGCAAGATTTACAATAATTTGATTTGTAATGCGTATGTTTCATCTCTTGAGTATAATCGCTTTTCAGGTTGTTAGTTTATATGGCCAAATTATATTACTTTTAGGAGACAAGCATTGGTGGAATTAAGATCAAATTTAGCAAAACGAAAATTAGAAGAAGGCAAAATTGTATCGGTCGCGATGGGACCAATCACGGGAGATTTAATAGAAATCTTTTCTCAACTTGATTTTGACGCAATTTGGCTTGAAGCAGAGCATGGGCCAGTAGATTTTGCGGATATACCCGATTTGACTCGAGCATGTGATGTGTGGGGTAAGACGTCTATCGTCAGGGTTAATCAGGTGAATACAGGTGATATTTACAGGACATTAGATGCTGGTGCAATGGGAATATGCGTTCCTCACGTTAACACGGCATCTGAAGCAAGAGCTGTTGTTGATGCTGCAAAATTTGGCCCTATAGGACATAGGGGCATGTACACAAGTCGCCAAGGGATCGGTGTTTCTGATTATGTAAAAAAAGCGAACGATGAAACATTAATATCAATAATTATAGAAGATGTAGTCGCTATTAATAATTTACCCGAGATATTAGAGACAGATCATATAGATGCCTTTTTTGTTGCACCGGGTGATTTGGCTCAAAGTATGGGTTACACAGGAAAGATTAATCATCCTGAAGTAGTCGCTATCAGAGATAAAGCAATACGGGATATTGTAAAAGCTGGCCGTGTAGCCGGCACAATGGTAGATGATTCTAATCTTGAGCATTATATAGATATTGGGGCTAGGTTTTTGAGCGTTGCGTGGACACCTTGGTTAACATCAGGAGCGCAATCGTACTTAAACAAAGTTAGTGCGGCTCAGGGTTGAATAAACATCTGTTTATAATTGAGTTAAATTTAAATATTGCGGTGAGTTGACTTATAAATATGAAAATTGTGTCATCTAAAATTGAAAATGTATTGCCAAAATCACATATACAGATTTTGAACGCCGCTGTAGAGCTATCTCAGGATATAAACACAGATTTGTATCTGGTCGGCGGGTGCGTCAGAGATATTATGTTAGGAGTATCAGAGGGGAATTTTGATATTGATTTAGCTGGGAGTGATATTGATAGAGATTTTGCCGACCGGTTGGCAGGCAAATTGAAAGGAAAGGTTAAAAGCAGTTCTCTATTTGGAACACATAAACTTTCTGTTCCGGTTGGTTATCAGACTAATATTGAGATTGATTTGGCTTTATGTCGATCAGAGACATATAAAACTCCGGGCAGTTTACCTGATGTAAGTCCTGGAGATTTATTCCAGGACTTACTCAGGAGGGATTTTTCTGTATCAGCTATGTGCATAGTTCTACGCTCACCTGAAGACCAAGACTGGCAATGGGGTCAACTTATAGACCCACATTCCGGTTATAAAGATCTAAAAAACGAAGAGCTGAGGATTCTGCATAAAAACAGTTTTGTAGATGACCCAACGCGAATGTTTAGGCTTTTACGTTATTCAGGGAGGCTGGGGTTTGCAATCGAAGAAGAAACCAAAAAACTATTTGAATCTTCAATGAATTGGGTATCAGTCATTTCGGGGGAACGAATTAGGCATGAACTTGAGAAAATATTTGAAGAGAGAGACATAGGTGTGATCCTTTCCAACTGCGTAATGACAGGGTTATTACCTGCTTTTTTAACTCAGATTGACTGTAAACATTTGATAAAATTTAAAGAGTTGGAATATTCTGGTGACTTTAAAAATAATACTGCAGAGTTTTGGTTTGGGATTGTTGGGATGAATGCGAATAAGACTGAGGTTGAATACCTTTCCAAAACGCTCAATTTAAATTCCAAACAGAGAGAAGTTATAAGAGATTTAAATTCTTTGAATAAACAACTACAAAAACATTCGGCCCAATTAGTATCGGAAGATCCCAAGCGAAGTGATATATATAAATTTTTAATGAAATATAACGTTATTGCAATCCAAGTTTGTGCGGCTACTACTTCTGATATGTCTATTAAAATTATATTAGAGATGTACTTGAGTTCTTTAATGAACAGCCATACAGAATTGAGTGGCGACGATTTAATATCTCTAGGTGTAAGAAAAGGACCTAAGGTTGGTGAACTGTTAAATAATTTACTCTATGCTAAATTAGATGGACAACTGCCATCTATTGATAGTGAAATGGATTATATTAAAAACTACCTGCGTAACAATTAAATTACGGTTAAATCATTTTAGCTGGATCCAAAATCGTATCAATTTTTGACGGATCTAAATCAGTTTCTTCTAATGTAACTTCCCGGATTGTTTTACCTGTCTTTTGAGCTTTTTTAGCTATTGCTGCGGCTTTATCATATCCGATGATTGGTACTAATGTTGTAACTATTGCTAAACCTTTCTCAACCATTTCAGGCCCACGTTGTGTAGGCGTTATACCATCCACGCATTGCGTAGCTAAATTCTTTAGCGAATTTGATAATAATTCTATTGACTGTAATAAATTAAATGCGGCTACGGGCATCATAACGTTTAATTCAAAATTCCCAGATTGACCAGCAATAGAAACAGTTACGTCGTTACCAATTACCTGAGCAGCTACCATTGCGGTTGATTCAGCAATGACAGGATTTACCTTCCCAGGCATAATTGAACTCCCAGGTTGTACTTCTGGTAACTCTATCTCTCCGAACCCAGCCCTAGGACCTGAGCCAAGCCATCTTATGTCATTCGATATTTTCATTATGCTGACTGCTAATGTTTTTAAGGCACCACTCATATGCACCACTGCGTCTAGCGTGCTTTGGCTTTGAAAGTGATTGTCAGTTTCTCTGATTCCATGTCCGGTCCATTGAGAAAGGTAGGTGCATACTCGCTCAGCAAATTTATTATGTGTGTTTATACCGGTACCTACTGCGGTACCACCTAGAGCAACTTCAGACAATCCATTTAAACCATCCTTTATTCGAGAATTAGATCGTTGCATTTGTCCTGCAAAACCTAGGAATTCTTGTCCCAAAGTGATTGGTGTTGCGTCCTGAAGATGAGTTCGTCCAGTTTTTATAATATCTTTAAATTCATCCGACTTTTGTCTGAGACTATTTTCTAATTGCTCAATTGAAGGTATTAGTTCATTTATAATGCTATCGATTGCCGATATGTGAATAGCTGTTGGAATAACATCGTTAGAGGATTGCCCCATATTCACATGATCATTTGGGTGCACTGGTACTTTTGAGCCAACAGTGCCGCCTAGTGATTCTATAGATAAATTTGCAATTACTTCGTTTACATTCATATTTGTAGATGTTCCTGATCCAGTCTGGAAAATATCTACTACGAATTGGTCATCATAATCACCGTCGATCACTTTTTGGGCGGAATCAGATATTGTGTTGGCAATTTCTTTATCAATAAGACCAAGATCTAAATTTGTCAAAGCGGCAGCTTTTTTTATCTGAGCAAGAGACTTAATGAATACTCTTTGGAATTTGAGTGAACTAATAGGAAAATTTACTACGGCCCTCATCGTATTCGCTCCGTAGTAGGCGGTTGAAGGAACTTCAAATGATCCCATTGAATCTTTTTCAATTCTGGTATTACTGTTTTGACTCATTCATAACTCCGCATTTATTAAAGTTTATTTTGACTTTACTAATCAATTGAGATTGCCTGATGTTTTTGTCACTATAGCATTTGGGTTATCAGGTTGCTAGAATCGTTTATGCTACATTCTATTATGTAAATTAGGAGAAATCGAATGGGATCAGGATATTCCGAAGCCAAAGAAAACAAAAAGACGCAAGTAAACAATTCAACTAGGATTGTTGATCTTCGCAGTGATACATTCACTCAGCCTTCTCCAGAAATGAGAGAAGCGATATATAAAGCAGAATTAGGAGATGATGTATTTGGGGAAGACCCTACCGTTAACAGATTGGAGAAAATGGCAGCTGAGATTTTTGAAATGGAAGATGCTACCTTCGTTGCTAGTGGAACAATGGGTAATATAGCCGCTGCTATGACACATTGCACTCGCGGTGATGAAATGATCGTTGGAGAAAAATCACATATGTACAATGCAGAGGCTGGGGCAGCGTCTGCATTGGGTGGTATTTCGGTTCAGTCTATTGCTAATGATAGTCGAGGAATGATTGATCTTGATGAGCTTAGATCTAAAATTAGACCTGACAACATACACTATCCGCCGACCCGCCTTATTGGTATCGAAAACACCGCTAATCATTGTGGTGGAAATGCACTTACTGCAGAAGAGGTTCAATCCATTGTTGCTGTAGCTAAAGAAAGAGATGTCAAGGTTCATGTTGATGGGGCACGAATATTCAATGCATCTGTCGCTCTTGAAACGCCTGTTTCTCAATTAGTTGCTGGAGCAGATACAGCCTCTTTTTGTTTGTCTAAAGGTTTGTCGTGCCCAGTGGGGTCTGTTTTGGTGGGCAGTCACGAAGATATTGAAGTAGCACGCCGTTGGAGAAAAGCAATGGGTGGTGGAATGAGGCAAGTTGGAATAATTGCTGCTGCAGGTATTGTCGCATTAGAAACAATGGTTTCTAGATTGGCAGAAGATCATACAAATGCTAGAAAACTTGCTGTTGGTCTATCTAATATAGAAGGAATTACTTGTGACCCTGATTCGTATCCAACCAATTTAGTTTTTTGTGATGTAATCGCAAAAAATCCTAGTGAAATTCTTCAAAAGATGGATGAACAAGGTGTTAAAGCATTGTCACTGCCGGGTGGTTGGAGATTGGTGACTCATTATGGAATTACTTCTGGTGACATAGATTATGCTTTAGATATAATTACAAATGTCTTTAAAGAACACGCATCTTTTTAATTAGGATTTTAAACGAGAGGTGTCAGGCAAAATGCAAACAATAATAAGCCTCTCAGAATCTCCTCTCAGATGCTTTTACTAGAAAACCCTGGATTCAGGCGTCTTTGGATAAGTTCGCTTTTCAGTGATGTTCTTACAGTTACATTAGTTATGTGTTCTGGGTTAGTGGTTTTAGAAATTTCCGACTCAGCTTTTTGGGTTGGAGCAGTATTCGGCTTTAATGGAGCAGCCTTAACGATTTGTAGTTTTATAGGCGGACTGTTAGCAGATCGTTTTTATAGGCGGAGATATACTCTGGTTGCAATTGCAATTCTTATTGATATGGTAGGGGTTCTGTTAATCGCTATATTAATTTCGGTTGATAAGATAATGGTTTGGCATGTCATATTTGCAGCAGTTTTGAATGGAATAGCAATTTCAATAAGAATGCCATCCCGTAACGCGCTTACTTTAGATTTGGTAGGAAAAGAAAAACTAGTAAACGCTAGTGCCGCAAATCTTGTTAGTTGGCAAATAACTGCTATAGCATCTCCATTAATTATCGGATCAATAATAGTTAACTACGGCATGTCTTGGGCCTATTTTTTAATGGTAATCGCTGGGTGTCTTGCATTTATATCGGCACTTACTTTGAATAGTTCTTATGTTTCTTACGCAAAACTGGATAATAGTCAAAATGACGACAATGCTCGTTCATTAATAGAAGGATTCAGATATGTCTTATCTGTGCCTGGAGTAAGGTCTTTATTACTTCTTGCCGTCGTTGCTGAATCATTTGTCTGGTCACATGAATCCATCTTAGCCGTGATGGCTACTAGAGTTTTGAATGTAGACGCATTCGGCTACGCATCTTTGCTTTCAGTTGGAGCTGTTGGTGCTTTAATTAGCTTAGTATTCATATCCTTTTCTAAACAACTTGCTCCGCGAGTTTTGTTGCTTGTTTTGACTTTAGGGCTATTTTCTATATCACTTTTACTATTTTCTTTGTCATCGTGGTTCCCGGTTTCTTTAATTCTTATAGCGATCGCGTATGCATTCGCTATGGGATATGAAACAATGATATCTGCTCTTTTGCAACTTGTTGTTCCCGATGGAATGAGAGGTAGGGTTTTAAGCTTTCAGACTTCCACCTGGGGATTCACTGGATTAGCGGGGCTTTATATGGGCGCCATAGCAGGCGCATTTAGCGCCGCAATTGCAATTGGTATAGGTGCCTTAGTTGTATTAATATATTTGGCCATTAATTTTAAGCAGCTTCTTAAGTTAGATGTTGTTGTAGAAGAAGGCAGTTAATAAAGTAGGTTTTGGAGATCGAAAAAATAAAAACAATCAAAATCTATTTTTTATTGTTTTTATTCCATCTTTCATTATGCCATCGCTGTATCTTTATTTCGTAACCTTGATCCGATGGCGTGTAATAAACATGATCTTTTATTTTATTAGGCCGATTTTGCATTGAAGCAAAGTGGTTATCGTAGTTATGTGAGTATTTATATCCCTCTCCATATCCCTCATCTTCCATTAACTCGGTAACTGGGTTGCGTAGATGTAATGGGACTACTTCATTTGGCGTTAGTGATGCATCTTCTAAAGCAAAATCAATTGCTTTATAAGCTGAGTTGCTTTTAGGAGCTGTGGCTAGGTAAATAGTTGCCTCAGATAATGGAATTCTTGCTTCAGGCATGCCGATGAAATGCGTAGCCTGATATGCTGCGATAGATATTGATAGAGCTCTAGGATCAGCTAGCCCTACATCTTCTGCGGCAAGAATTACTATTCTCCGAGCTATGAAAAGAGGATCTTCCCCTGCGTCAATCATTCGTGCTAACCAATAGATAGATGAGTCTGGATCTGAACCACGAACAGATTTAATAAAGGCCGATATCAAGTCATAGTGTTGGTCGCCTTTTTTATCATATGAGGGGATGCTTCTTTGCATTACGTCTTGGATTACTTGTAAAGTGATATTTCTATGTCCCGATTCATCAATATCGATAGATGCAACTGCGAGTTCAATTGTATTTAATGCTATGCGAGCGTCACCACCAGAAAGCGAAATAAGTGAACCCATGACACTGGGTTCAATCATGGCATTAAATTCGCCTATGCCATGCTCGGTATCATTTATAGCCCGATTTAAAATTGATTCCATATGGTCTTCATCGATTGGCTTTAATTTAAATACTCTACTTCTAGACAGTAAAGGTCCAGTTATTTCAAAGGACGGATTTTCAGTTGTGGCACCAATTAGTGTGATTGCTCCAGATTCTACGTGCGGCAGTATTACATCTTGTTGAGATTTGTTGAATCGATGGATTTCATCGATAAATACAATTGTTTTTTGCCCAGTCATACCAAGTAATTCTTCTGCGTCCCTTATCGCTGTGCGCAATTCAGACACCCCTGATACAGCTGCACTTATATGTATAAATTTGGATTTTGTAATTCGTGAAATTAATAGGGATAGTGTAGTTTTTCCTGATCCGGGAGGTCCCCAGAATATCATGGAAAAAATTTGATCGGAATCAACGATTTTTCGTAAAGCTCGCTCTGGTCCTAATAAATGTTCTTGTCCAAAAAATTCTTGGAATGAACGAGGACGCATTCTTGTGGATAGTGGGGCGGTCGCTTTTAAAATGTTATCGCTATTTTGCTTAAAAAGGTTCATTCAGTTTAATTCCCAAGGCTCCTTTGAGATTTATATTGTTATATTCTTAAGAGCTTCAATAACGATATGGTCTTGTGCAGGCAATACAGTCCTTGCATCGAGAATTACCCGGTCTGCTTCGATCCTTGAAATGATCGGTGTCTCATATATTCGTAGACTATATGAGATCTTACTTGCTGATGAGTTTATTGGCTTTATTGCAAGAGCATAAGTATCTAGTACTTCTCCAGGCAAACTACCCCCACCAACCGTACTGTGACTTTTGATTACCTTACCTTCAATATGAGTTTCTCTTAGCCAAGTATTTATTCTTTCCTTTATTCCTGTCAAGTCAGCGGAGATCATATTCCATATTGGTATTTTTGTCAGGGGCTCATTAGATAGATAGTGTAGTAGGGTTGAATGAAGAGCTGTTAAATTAAGTTTATCTATCCTTAAAGCTCTCGTTATTGGATGCTCTGACAATTGATCTATGAAAATCTTTTTACCAAGAATTATTCCGCTTTGTGGACCACCTAAAAGTTTGTCGCCAGAAAAGAAAGTCAGGTCCGCCCCATCTGAAATACTTTTTTGTACAGTAGGTTCAGATCCTAGTCCGAACTGTGCTGTGTCAATAAATGATCCGCTACCTAAATCATTCAGTACGGGTATATTGTAATTATTCCCAAGGTTCACTAATTCCTGAACCGATGGATTATGAGTAAATCCGATTTTTTGAAAATTGCTAGTATGGACTATTAAAATCGCTCCTGTATTATCTGTTATTGCATTTTGATAGTCAGATATATATGTCCGGTTAGTTGTACCCACCTCTATCAAATGTGCCCCACTTTGTTCTAGTAACTCCGGTATTCTAAAATTTCCTCCGATTTCTACGGATTCACCTTTGGAAATGATTACTTCTTTTCCTTTTGCCAAAGCAGTTAAACATAGTAAGGCAGCCGCGGCATTATTGTTAACTACTAATGCTGATTCACTACCTGTAAGTTGTTTTATTAAGGCTTTTACATGTCTTTGTCGATCACTTCTCCGTGAAGTGATTGGGTCGTATTCGAGATCAGTGTAAACGCCGGCACTAGTGCTGAGTGCGTATATTGTCTGGTCGCTTAATGGAGCACGTCCAAAATTTGTATGTAAAATAACTCCGGAGGCGTTTACTAGAGGTGCAGGTTGAATAATCCATTTTTCCGATATGAACATTTGTATATCTTGGATTATTTTTTTAAATGAAGGAGCTTGTTTACCTGCATTGATATCGTGTCTTATGGATTGTAAGTGCTGTTGGACAAGTTTAACTACACTGTCACGTGCATAAGATGTCAACAGAGTTTTAATAGAAGGGTCGTTTAAAACTCGATCGATACTGGGTATGTTCTTGAAATCATTCATTGTGGATTGTGGCGACTTTATTCATACAATAACATATATGTTTGACTGAAGTAGACAATGGTTTTATGAACTTAGAATCCCTTTCCTTGTTTAATATTAAATTTTTTATAAATCACTAGTTAAATTGACCCTTGTCGACCCCATTGTTAGAATTGCGACTTGGTATTATAACTGATGATTATTATTGGACTTACAGGAGGGATTGGCACAGGTAAATCGACGACCTCGCGATTTTTATCTGATCTAGGTGCTGTAGTATTAGATGCTGATTCTTTAGGACATGAAACATATAAGAAGGGAACAGGGTTATACAGGGACCTTATAAAAGCGTTTGGACAGGATATTCTGGACTCAAATGGTGAGATAAATAGGTCTGAATTAGCTGAAATTGTATTTACTGATGAAAATCTATTAATTAAATTGAACTCAATGGTTCATCCTCATATAAAACAGTCCATAGAAAGAACAATTGATAAACTTGATAAACAAGAAATAAACATGGTAGTTATAGATGCAGCTATACTTGTAGAAGCAGGGTGGAGAAATTTAGTTGATGAATTATGGGTGGTAACTGCGGAGAGAAAAACTATAAAGCAACGTTTATCTCATAAATTAAAAAATAATATGGATAGCGCATTAAAACGTTCAAAGTTTCAAATGCCCCAGTCAGAACTCAAAGCTAAAGCAGATCTAGTTATTGATAACGAAGGATCAATCAGAGCTTTAAGAGAACGTGTTACCCTTTTATTTAACGAACGTATAGATTTAGCCAGGGAGAGTAATAAGTAAACATGGCGACCAAAACTTCAAATTCGACAAAGACTTTATATCAGAGTTACGTAATTGAGGAGTATCATCTTAAGAAAGAACCTTATTATGTTCCTGTGGGAGATGAAATACAGCTTTTTGAAGCTGCATATTCACAACGTATTCCGGTGATCTTTAAGGGACCTACAGGCGTAGGTAAGACAAGGTTTGTTGAATATATGTCCTGGAAACTTGGGGTTAATTTGACAAAGGTAAAGAAAGAAGAGAAACCTGGCGAAGAGCGACAACAAGATAACCTTCCATTGGTCACTATAGCGTGCCATGAAGATCTTACGGCATCAGACCTAGTCGGTAGATATCTTTTAGAAGGCGATCGCACTGTGTGGATCGATGGTCCACTGACCAGAGCCGTAAAAGCTGGTGGAATATGTTATCTAGATGAGGTGGTAGAAGCCAGGAAAGACACTACTGTACTGATACATCCATTAACGGATCACAGAAGAATGTTGCCGGTAGAAAAGAAAGGTGAATTAATAGAGGCTGCGGATGGATTCCTTTTGGTTTTATCATACAATCCTGGATATCAGAGCGCTTTGAAAGATTTGAAACATAGTACTCGTCAGAGATTTGTATCTATAGAATTTAATCCTCCCCCAAGAGAAATTGAAGCACAGATAGTTTCACATGAAGCTAATATTGATATTGATATGGCAATGAGGCTAGCTCAGCTAGGAGAAAAAATTCGCAATTTAAAGGAACACGGTTTAGGAGAAGGTGCAAGTACAAGATTGCTAATATATGCAGGTAAATTAATGGCAGCAGGTATTAAGCCTAGACGCGCGTGCCAGGTTGCAGTTAATTGGTCAGTTACTGATGATCACTCGCTACAAAATAGCATTGAAGAAGTCACTGCATCAATTTTCGAGTAATGAGCTAATAGGATCAACTTTTATTTCAACGAGTGCTGGAAATACACGATGTTTGTCGAAAAAGTATAAACCCGCGGCTGTTATAGCCTTGATATACCCTAAGAACGGAGAACATAATCTCCTTTTGACAAAAAGAAGTAATGCTTTAGAGCTTCATCCTGGCGAAATTTCTTTTCCTGGAGGACGTGAAAATACGACAGACCTGGATTTAAAAGATACAGCTTTAAGAGAATGCGAAGAAGAAGTTGGCATCCATCGGGATCAAATAAAGATCATTAGTGAGTTGGGATCTTTTATAACTAATTCTAATTTTGAGATTTTTGCTTTTATTGCGACATCGACTCGGGAAATAGAATTTCGCATCAATAGAGACGAGGTAGCACAGATAATAGAATTTCCATTATCTAAGCTGACGAAGGCTAAATGTATCAGAGATGACCTTTGGGTTGTTAATGGAAAAACAAGATATAAACCCTCCTTTGGATATAAAGGACATTTAATATTTGGTGCTACAGCTAGAATACTCGATTGTTTGGTGCAAACATTACCTAATACGCCATATAATTCATAATGATTGGCAACATAGCTGTTTTAGATTTGTTAAATTAATTAATATTGTTGAAGAAAGTGATATTTGTAGTTGAATAATAAGCGAACAACACAGTTAAATAAAAAACTTAAAACTTTCCCCCCTGACGTCAAAGATGAATTTACAAAAGCGAAACCACATCTTGAGGAATACCTGACTCAACAACAATTATATGAATGGGTTGATTCTGGAATAAAAATTGCATCTCAAAGTAACAATGCTTGGGATATCAGTGTGAACATGTTTAGAGTCAGCCCAATTATTATCGGTTCGTTAAAACCAGATGATTTTATGAAGTGGCTAGAAGCAGGCACAAATTTAGCTATTAAGCACCCTATGCTTGGCACGGCATTCTTTTCTTCAAGTCCTTCATTGGTTCAAGGCATGTCTTCAACGAATATTACAGACTGGGCAAGTTTGGGTGCACAATTATATAAAGACACTTGGAAATCAGGGACACTTTCAAATCGTTTTTTTGAGTCAAGCGCTGATTTACTTGAACAGCTTAGTTTTGAAGAATTGACTCGATTTGTAAGTTTTCTAGATATTGTAGCTAAACATTCTTATGATTTGAGTTCTGAATGCTTGACGTTAGCTCTTCGTTTATTCCCTTTGGTTGGGGAAGACAAAGGGAGGTTTATATCGCTGTCGCTAAATCTTGTTGAAACGGGCTGGAGACAGTTAAAAGCATTTTATGATGCGAGCTTGAAGGCTTTACCTCGGGTGGATCGATTACAAAGGAAACGATTCCTTGATTTATCTGAGCGATTACATCTTGAAGGCATAATCAATATGCCCAATACCATTTTGGAAATTTCACAAGCTTTACAGCTAATAGAGAAACGGGATCATTGTAAATTATTGGATATAGCAGAGCCATTATTAGATCTGCATCCAAGTTCTTTTTCAGAGTTTATAAAAAGTTCTCCAATTGTGCTTGCTAAAGTATCTTTTGATAAATTGGATGCTTGGTGTGAAGAAGGTAAAACCTTATTGAAAACAAACCCCGATGGGGGAATGGCTTTTTTTAAAATTGAATCTTCTCGGTCTGAAAAATTCCTGGAAGAGATTTCATCGGCAGTCGAGTTTCAAACAATAAGTAACGTCATAGAGCTTTACTGTAGAGCTTTAGCCGGAGAAGAAATTGACTTGGCTGACTCTCGTGACTTGGTGGAAAAAAATATTGGATGGGTAGCAG
The DNA here is from genome assembly GCA_003228095.2 of Chloroflexota bacterium. Classification (GTDB taxonomy): domain Bacteria; phylum Chloroflexota; class Dehalococcoidia; order Lucifugimonadales; family UBA2962; genus UBA2962. The sequence continues at coordinate 15,847 of QGNM01000014.1, forward strand.
CTGATTCTCCTACTACCGAAGGCTCTACAGTATATTTACCAGAAACAGTAGATAGGTATTCAAAAAAATCTGAAAACTTTTTGTGGTATAAAGTTGTATCCACTCATCAAGTCGGCAGAATGGAATTTGGAAGTTTTCGGTTCAGATTTGATAAACCTTCAACTCGTTTTGAAAATACTAGAAACTCATTGGAGCTTAAATCTACTGAAGGCACAAATTCTAATATATCGGCTACTACAGATATCCAGAAGTTTTTCAACTTTTTTGAGGACCGTCAATTAAGCTCAGACATTTTTTCAGTGATTGAAGATGGCAGAGTTGACGCCAAAGTAAAAGATGATTACAAAGGGATTAGTAAAGGATATGTTTCTATCCAATTGGATGCGCTTAAAGTTCGCCCAAATACACAGGATTTAAATGCTCGTGAAGCTTTACTTGAATTACTAGTCCAAATTAGTCTGGGACAGAAAAAATCAATATCAGTTCCCAAAAATTATAAAGAAGAAGCATTGGCAATTGTAAAAATTGCTCGCCATGCAATGGATTCAAGAAGTAGTGTCGAAGATACGTCTGAAGCTACGGTTAGGATATATGCAATCCTGATAGAAGTATCCAATGAAACAGTCGATGAAGATGATTGGGATCCATTGGATTTTGAGGAAGACGAATCAGAGGGAGACAATTTTTCTGATCCTGAAGGATTGAAAGAGACTCTAGATTCTATGGGTAATTCTGCAGGAGATGACCCGGCTGATACTCAAGAAGATAAATATAATTCACCTCAAGAAGTTGATTACAGAGGGGAATTCAAGCCTGAGCTGACACAATTGTTAGAAAAACTTCGTGAACAAGGTCAATATAAAGATGGGGGAAATGACACTGACTCAATAACTCAAGAAATGATGGATCAATTCGCAAAGAATTCAGTCGAGTTAAGCCAAGAATTAAATGATGGAGCCAGCGGCATAACTAGTGATGAAATAGTTGAGAACATGTTGAAAGAAGTCGGCCTAAAAAAACCAGAATCACTTGAAGGCGGCCAAGGACCTTTGGTACATGTGGATGAAACCGGAGGTGAGTTGGAATCAGATGAACCTGAAACATTTGTATACGATGAATGGGATTTTAGGGCAGGAGATTATAAGCCACGATGGTGCATTGTAAGACAGAAATACATGGCTGAAGGAGAAGACTCATATTATGGAAGTATCGTCCAAAGCTATGGGAATTTAATTCTTCAGGTTAGACGTCAATTTGAGTTATTAGTTCCAGAAACAATGCGTAAGGAACGTAGGCTTCAAGATGGAGAGGATATAGACATCGATGACGTGATTGAAACCATGATTGATATCAAGTCCGGATCAAGCCCAAATGAAAAAATGTATTGGAGACGTAATAAAGTTCACAGGGATGTAGCGGTAGTATTCTTACTTGATACCAGTGCATCCACAGCTGAAGCCATAGATGATTCTAAATCAAATAGCGATCAATGGAATGCCCCAGAGGATCCAGTGGAGTATATGTTATGGTTAAGATCCCGTAGAGGTGAAGGTACTAAACGTACATATAAAAGGATAATAGATCTTGAAAAAGAGGCTCTAATCCTCTTAATAAATGCTATCGAAGCTATAGGAGATACCTATGGTATATACGGATTTTCTGGTTATGGTAGAGAGAATGTTGAGTTTTATACTATCAAAGATGTCGATGAATTGTTTTCTGATAGAGTTAAACGCCGGATCGATCGTATAGCTCCATTGCATGCAACAAGGATGGGCCCAGCAATTAGACACTCAACATCCAAATTGGAATCGATAGATGCAAGGACTAAATTATTATTTATGATTAGTGATGGTAGACCTCAAGACCGAGGCTATAGTAGGGAAGGAGTTGAAAAAGAGTATGCCGTACATGACACCAGAATGGCTTTAGATGAAGCTAAAAATAAAGGCATTAATACTTTTTGTTTGACAGTTGATCGTAATGGACATGACTACCTTAAAACTATGATGTCTGATATGGGTTATGAGGTTTTAGACGACATATATACCTTGCCACATAGATTATTATACCTATATCGAAAGTTAACCACTTAAAATATTAATAGCAAATAAGGTCAGTCGAGATTATCATAATCTGATCGTCGCATTGGTATTTCAAAGTATGGAGGATTTTCATCTAAGGCGAATATACCTTCAATCCATTCCTTAGGAATGAATAACAGCGGCTGTGATAGTTCGCCTTCTTCGGTTCTAGCATAATAGCCTGATCCATCTTCTAGTTTATTTCCAATTCTCCATATAATTCCGTCCTCATATTCTGTACCTCTTGAGCTTACACCGGCAAACCTTAGGGTTAAAGCTGTTGATCTCTCGTAGATACCATAAGGGGTGAAATCATCAATATGAGTCTCAATTACCTTTTGTCCATTAGGACCTTTTAAAAGTGGTATTCCTTGGCTTAGCCAAATGTCCATTTTTAAAGAGGCAAATTTTGTATCTAATCCATGCCTTTGTACAGTCCATTCATTATCACGTATTTTAAATTGGAGCCAACTATTGTCTCCACCATGATATTCGCTTTTTATGACGCTTAATTCATATAAATCATCTGGATTCCTAGCAATAAACCATTTTGGTAGAGGAGGGTCTGTCGCGAGTTTTTGCAACACTTGCCCCCAGGTTGATGAAATCAAAAATAATTGTTGATATCCTTCTACTTGCCCGTAATGATGCTTCCCGTCAGTGGTTACATTACCTAAATATACTGTTATGTCGCGTCCATCCACAAGTTTGATTCTAACTTTAGTTCGTGGATTATCTAATCCATATTGGGTTGGGTTATCTACGCTTTCTTTAAGCAATCTGCGTGTTCTTGGCCCAGTTAGTATTAACACCATACCCCCCCATCTTTCTCGGCGAGGAGTTATGCCTGTTAATCCTTCGAACTGCCATCTTCGTTCGTCATCTCTTACAAATTTGACAGTTTCATTCAAAACTTGAACTTCTATAATATCTATGTCTGATTCATTGACTTGATAAAACCAAGGAGCTTTTTCTTCTTTTAACTCCTCAACTTTGAATGGATTTATCCATACTACGACACCAATTATTGTGCCGATTACAATAAGTATTAATGTTGCCCATAAATTCATATGCGTATGGTTCCTATTACCTTCTGCGCCACCATATCCATGACGCCATAATTAATAATAGAATAGGAGGCAGGAACCAACTTGACCATTGGATAAAGTCTCGTTGATTTGATGTTAAAACCAATTCTCTAACTGGAAAAACCTTTGGTCGTATGGATATGAGATCATAATCGTCAGTTAAGAAATTAACTGAATTTAAAAACAGGTCTGAATTATCTCTACTTGTATAAAACTCATTTGAGATGAAATCAGAATCTCCAAATGCCACAATTTTGGTTAATGGCATGTTGTTCTGGCATCTAACCGGAATAGCTTCTATTTTGGCACAAGCTTCTAATGCAGAACTTACCGGAAAAGGTCCGGGTAAATCTAATTCAGGATCTGGTCTTGGATTGTCAACGTTAGTTTCAAGCCAACTAGCTTGAGTTGTCATAGCTAGAGGGACAAATCTTGTTTGAGGTGGAATATCTTCAGCCAGAACTGTTGATCCAATAGCCGTTGCTCCAGGAAAGAAAACAACATCAATTTGAGATGTTATACCTAATCCACTTAATTCTGTGCTAATAAATTGTCCATTAGCTCTCTGCATTAAAGGGGTTAGTACATGCCCTGCAACAGAACTTCCTGCATCAGCTAGAGTGTCAGTATAAGTTTTTATTCCCCATTCTGAAATAAGATCTCTAAATGATTGAGGGCTGTTAGGGTCTAGCATAATGATTAATCGACCTCCGGAACTCAGGTAGTCATCTAAAGCATTATATTCCTGTTTGTCTAATTCTTGTGTTGGTCCGGCGATCACCAAAGCAGCGGCATCATCAGGTACTTGGCTTAATTGCATTAGATTTAACGCTTGAACTGAGTAGTTGTCTCTGAGAAGACCTTCCAAAGCAAGGTCAAAACCAAGTGGTTCTATAAGTCCGGTTGCAATGTCTCTTGTAGAAGAGCGTTCTTTATGACCAGTGAGGATATAAACCTTTTTTGTTTCCACTCCAGTGACGACAAGTACGGAAGTTAAAAGTTGCTGTTCGGATGCTGGAAAAGCGGCTTGAAAGGTCCCAACCTCCATGTTTTCTATAACAATTGCCGGAAATTGAGTTACGTTATAAGTCAGCGCAACTGATCGGTTGAGCTCAGGATCTACGAACCTATATGAGAAGTTCGGGCTGTTTCGAGAAAATTCATTTAAAATATCCTCAACCTGTTGTCTTCTAAAATCACCATCTACTAAAAAGGCATTTGCTCGTATTTCTACATCGAGGTTTTCTAAGATTTGCACAGTTTGTGGAGCCAGGCTGAAAAATCTTGTATATGTAACATCAAATCGTTGGAAATTTCGGAAAAACAAAAAGTTAAGCAATGCGACTATGATGAAAAAAGCTAACGTCATAACCAATATGTTGGCGCCAATCCGTGCTTGTCTCCCTACCAGAAACATTGCTATGCCTTTTGGAGATAATATTAATGCTATGAGTAAAAGCAACAACCCAATAATCAGTACCGTCAGTGAGAAATCTTGTATATCTTTAATTGCTAGAAATAGAATGCCGCCTGCTATTATTGCAATAAAGCCGACTATGCCACAAATCGAACTCCAAAATGGAGAGGACTTTAATTGAGATTTAAATGCTTCTAAAAGAGTTTCCTCGGATGGTACAATCTCGTTTTGTTCAGCCACTTTAGCGCCACCTCCTAGTTTCAAGAGAGCGTACAGCAAGGAATAAGAAGACCGCTATAATACTCAAGTAGTAGACAATGTGACTAGTATCTACAACACCACGAGCAAAATCTCCGAAGTGAGTTCTCATTGAAATTTCGAGTATGATATCTCCGGTTACACCGCCTAATCTAGTGCCAAGTGTATCAATAAATGTCAGTATTAATAATGTACCCATGCCCAAAACGGCTGAAACAATTTGATTACTGGTTAGTGAGGAAGCTAACATTCCAATAGCCAGAGCAGCAGCTCCGTAAAGAATCATTCCTAGATAAGCACTCATTACAGGCCCACTGTCGGGTTCCCCAAAAGCATAAATCATTATTACGTAATACAAAGTGGCTGCTAGGGTAGCAATCAATGTAACTAAACTCGCTATATATTTGCCAATCACCACCTCCCAGTCTTTAACTGGTGAAGTAAATAAAAGTTCAAAGGTGCCTAACTTTTGCTCTTCAGCAAGAAGTCTCATAGTCAATAAGGGAGCTAATAAGATGTAGAAAATACTTGATGGAACAACAAAAGATCTTACTGTTGCCTCTGGATTTGTACCGATAACATTAAGTATAAAAGTTATCCCAGCAAACATCACAAACATAGCGGATACCACGTAAGCAGTTGGTGTTTGGAAATATATCTTTAATTCTTTCCATGCAATTGTTAATGTATTATTCACTCTGAGATACCTCTCCAACACTCATGTTTCCTGTTTTATTTGTATCATTTTCAGTAGTTGTTAATCGTAGGAATATTTCTTCCAAGGACATGCCTACTGCTTCTAGCCTCAATAAATCCCATTTATTGTTAACTATAGAAGAAGCTAGGTCGGATCTAATTTCTAAGCCCCTCGTCGCCTCAATTTCAAAACTACTGTATCCTTTGTCAGAGAGTGAAGATTTACGATTTACGGACTCTACTCCTGACACTTTTTCTAGAGCTGACACGATTTCGCGAGTTGGCCCCTTCACGTCTAGCTCTACTCTCTCTGTGCCACGAAGTCGAGTAGCCAGGTTTTCAGGTTTGTCTACAGCTACTATCTGCCCTTCATGAATTATGATTACTCGCTCACATATCATGCTGACTTCTGGCAGAATATGGGTCGACACGATTAATGTGTGTTCCCCGCCTAAACTTTTTATCAATTCCCGCGTTTCAACCACTTGTATAGGATCTATCCCAATAGTTGGCTCGTCTAAGATAAGTACATCTGGTTCATGTATGATTGATTGTGCTATCCCTACTCTTTGTCTGAACCCTTTAGATAATTTTGATATAAAAGTGTCAAAATACTCTTCTAACCTGCATATTTGCACAACTGCATCAACTCTTTTATGTAAACGTTCTCTTTTTAAACCTCGAATCTTCCCCATAAATTCCAAGTAATCAGATACTGTCATGTCAGTATATAGTGGGACGGTTTCAGGCAGGTATCCAATGTGCCTACGAGCTTCCAGGGAGTTTGTTAGGATGTCGTTTCCTGCAACTGTGCATGTTCCTTCAGTTGGAGGCATGAACCCAGTAATAATTTTCATGGTAGTGGATTTGCCTGATCCATTTGGGCCTAAAAACCCCAATATCTCGCCTTTTTCTACCCGAAAACTAATGTCCGTCACTGCAGGGTAATTACCGTAATATTTAGTTATAGAATCAAGTTCAATCATAATTTTATTAAATCAAAGTATTTGTGTGGAATTATAAGAAGGTGTGTGGACTGTAATAAATCACAGTTGAATCAATTGTGACTTAGTTGAATATTATACCAAGCTGGTCTTACCAACAATATAAAATCAGTGTTCGTTAAGTCTGATTTCAAAATAATCGGTTTTAAAGTTCTGTATTGAGGCCAAATCACCTCGATGTTATGCTTAAACAGGATAGAACTTTAAAATTCTCATGTAAATAGAGGCTAATAATTGCATTTGATAATCGATGGATATAAGGCAGATTTTAAAAAACTCAGTGATAAAACAGTCGTGTACGATTTTTTGAATATGCTTCCAGAAGAAATTAAAATGACAAAATTAATTGAACCGCAAGTCTACTTGTACAAAGGAAACAAAAAAGAAGACTGGGGCGTTTCAGGATTTGTATTAATTGCAGAAAGTCATATCAGCGTACATACTTTTCCTGATCGTGAATATATAAACATCGATATATTTTCCTGTAAAAAATTCGATAGTTATAAATCTGAAAAACAGGCGAAAGACTTTTTTAATATAGGGAAAATCAAATCGGTGACTTTAGAACGAGGGATTGATTTCGATGATCCTCAAGAGTTGAAGGAAGATATGGAAAGTAGCCGGGTTAATTTAACGGCCCAAACGATTAAATTTCTAGGTGTAGATGAAGAGAGTAGTAGAGAAACACATGACTAATTTTCTTAATTACGCCCCTTATGAAGTTGATTTAGATACTGCAAAAGTAGTACTTATACCAGTGCCATATGATGGCACTACCTCATATATCACAGGGACAAGGAATGGTCCTGAGGCGATACTACGGGCATCGGCACAACTTGAAGATTACGATTTGGAACTTGACTCAGATGCTTCATCTCAAGGTATATATACCACTTCTAGTTTGCCAATTGTTGCCGATGGGCCTAAACAAATGATTGATTCAGTCGAGAATGAAGTCAGCAAATACATACATAAAGACAAGATTGTCGGAGTTTTAGGGGGGGAGCATAGTATAAGTCTGGGTGTTGTGAGGGCTTTTAAGAAAACGTACCCTAATCTATCAGTACTTTATTTAGATGCTCATAGTGATATGAGGCAAAGTTACCAGGGGAGTCTTTTTAGTCATGGGTGCACGGCTAGAAGGATTATGGAACACGCGCCTATTACTTTAGCAGGTATTCGAAGTTTATCTCAGGAAGAAAAAGAATTCATTTCGTTGTCGTCGATACCTATTTTCCCTTGGCCACACGATTTTCATTCCAACGTAGATTGGACAAATAAAATAGTAAACACGTTAAAGCCTGATGTTTATGTGTCGATAGACTTGGATGTTTTGGATCCATCTATCATGCCCGCAGTTGGTAACCCAGAACCTGGAGGAATTAGTTGGCTAGAATTGCTTTCGTTGTTAAGGGTGATATCAGAAACGAGGAACATAGTCGGGTTTGATGTGGTGGAATTAACCCCTGGACATGAGACGGAAAGTTGCTCCTATTTGGCGGCTAAATTGGTGTACAAATTGATAAGCTATGTTGTTTTATGATTTAAATATGTAGTTCATTGATAATTGTCACATGCTAGAATCGGTTACGTAATTTTATGAATATTCCAAACACAGAACTTATTTATTTTGATCATGCTGCTACGACTCCATTGGAACCCAAAGTGTTCGAAGCCATGAAACCATATTTTTTCGATAATTATGGAAACCCTGCAAGTTTGTATACTTTAGCTCAACAATCTCGGGAGGCAGTTGATGTTGCGAGAGATAAAGTTGCTAGTGTTTTGAATTGTAAAACCAGTGAAATTGTTTTTACTAGCGGAGGCACTGAGTCAGATAATGCGGCAGTAAAAGGTACAGCGGTTGCTTTAAAAAATGTAGGCAATCATATTTTAACTACCTCCATAGAACATCATGCTGTTTTGCATTCATGTCAGCAGCTAGAGCAAATGGGATTTAATGTTACATATTTACCCGTGGATGAATTCGGAAAAGTCTCACTTACAGATGTTGAGAATGCGATAACTTCAAAAACTATATTGGTTAGCATAATCATGGCAAATAACGAGATAGGGACGATTCAGCGAATTTCTGATATATCTAAGGTAATTAAACAAAAAGCAAGTTTTTACAATACAACGATACCTTTTCACACGGACGCTGTGCAAGCAGCAGGTTATTTAGACTTAGATGTTCAGAAGTTAGGAGTTGACTTGTTAAGTTTGTCTGCACATAAGTTTTATGGACCTAAAGGAGTGGGGGCGCTTTTTATTAGAAGAGGCATACCGTTTGAACCTCAACAAGCCGGGGGTGGGCAGGAACGAGAGAGACGATCAGGCACACTGAATGTGCCAGGAATTGTTGGTTTAGGCTATGCTTTAGAATTGGCTGAGAGCCGTATGGACACTTCTGTTGCGCACTGTTTGGATTTACGAGACAAGTTGATAAAAGAATTGATTGCAAATATACCAGCAACGAAATTGAATGGACATCCTGTTGATAGACTTGCTAATAATGTAAATGTTTCTTTCGGTGGAGTGGATGGAGAGCCAATTCTTTTAGGAATGGATTTTGCGGGGATCTTTGTATCTAGTGGAAGTGCTTGTTCCTCGTCATCACTCGAACCTTCTCATGTTTTACTATCGATTGGTCTTAATGCAGAGGAAGCTAGGGGGAGTTTAAGATTTACCCTGGGGTTGAATAATACAGACCAGGAAGTAGAAAAAACTTTGAAAATTCTGGCGGATCTTGTAAAAAAGTTAAGAGAAATGTCTTTCACTCCAGGAGTGCACTAAATTGTTAAAATTAATAGTTCTTTCCACAGTAATGTTACTGTTTTTATTGTCTGGCTGTGGCGATAATGATACAAAAGTATTTGCTAAAAAAGGTAGAAACATACAGATTGTGTATGAAGAGCCAGTTATCGTTAAGAAACTTTTATTTGGCTCTGATGGTAACACTGCTTTACTGGAAGTAGATGATCCTAGTACTAGAATCGCAGCAGTTAAATTCACAATAGTTAATCAGCAAATTAATATTCTAAAACTTAGTATAGGCACAGATTCAGTTTTTATTGGAAATGGGACTAAAGCTATAAGGATTCCTGCTTTATCTCCAACTGAAAATGCAACTGTCCCAGGTAGCTCTGATGGCATCGAAACATTCTCCCCTGTTTTATGGGGTGATTTTGAAGTAGAAATGGGATACCAAGCATCGGGATGGATTTTCTTCGAGGTTCCTACAGGCCTAGAGCTCACTACTATATGGTGGCGAGCAGCTGACGAAATTATAGGAAGATTTTGAGTATATTATTTTTCAAAAATGATTTACTCTATACTAATATGGCAATAACAAAATTTGTTAAAAGACATATGTGATTTACTCTATATTAATTTGGTTATTTGATTACATGAAAAGTAATTGATTTAATTGAAACACTAGCCAACGCATCAAAAATAAATTGAAACGAGGAATATAATGGCCACCATCAACGTGAGTGACACGACGTTCGAATCTGAGGTTATCTCATCAGAGCAACCTGTTATGGTTGATTTCTGGGCTGAGTGGTGTGGTCCATGTAAAATAGTGGCTCCTTTAGTTGAAGAACTTTCAGAGGAATATAAAGGCCAAGTGAAGTTCACCAAGGTTGATATTGATGAAAACCCTGAAATGGCACAGAAGTATGGTGTAAGAGGCATCCCAACGCTTCTTATTTTTAACGGAGGATCTCCAGTAGATCAATTAGTAGGAGCACTGCCAAAGAAAACCATAAAAGACAAGTTAGACAGTGTTTTAAATAACATTAATGGATCTTGAAGTTTATAAATCTCAATAAGTTCATGTATGACTAGGTAGTCTTGGCTATGCATGGGAGTGGATGGGTCCCGGTGGACCTCTCGATCTTCAAAATCGTTGGTTCCGGCCCTTCGGCCGGAACGGTGGGTTCGACTCCCTCGCACTCCCGCCGTCACTCCTTTATTTACTGTGCAATGACACCGCCATCAATTATTAATTCTGCACCAGTTACATATGAAGATTCATCTGATGCAAGAAATAATATACCCATCGCTATTTCTTCAGCATCTGCAAACCTTCCAAGGGGTATTTGAGACACCCGATCCGATAGTATTTCAGGATTCGTAAACAATTCAGTTGTGAGAGGCGTTTTGGTAAATCCGGGATGGATCGAATTGACCCTTATGTTTTCTTTTGAATATTGTACTGCTGCAGCTTTGGTTAATTGCCTAACGGCGCCTTTTGCTGCTTGATATGAAGTCACAGTGTGTGTTCCAACTATGCCATGTATTGATGATACATTGATTATTGATCCACCTAACCCGTTTCTCATTAATGGAATTCCATGCTTCATTCCTAATAACACTCCCTGGGCATGGACTTTGAGTTGTGACTGCAGTCCATCAACAGTTATATGTTCCACCATCAGAGCCTCTTCAGAATTGCGAGCTGAAGTTAAAGATGGATCGTAATTTGGGACGCCAGTCCCTGCGTTATTTACTAAAATATCCAATTTTCCTTCTACTGAAGCTATGGATTTATATACTGACACCCATTCATCTTCGTCTGTCACATCTAAGTGTAAGTATCGAGCATGCCCTCCTATTTCGTTTATCTGGTTGGCAGTTTTCTGACCCATTTCATCATTAATATCTCCGATTAATACTTTTGCTCCTTCTTTGGCGCATATTCGTGCTGCTGCACCTCCGATTCCGTTTATTTCACCTGATAATCCTGTGGCTCCACCGGTAATTAATATAACTTTGTTGTTTAATCGCATGGTATTCTGTGCTCATATTGTTTTAATATTACTTTCGTTAATGATGTTAACGCTTAGAATTCTAAGTTTATTTTTATTATGATGAACTATTTGATCGTTAAAGTCTATATTTAAAACCTTGCAAATATTTTAAGGAACTTTATATGAAATTTGGCCTTATGTACGAGACTCAAAGTCCTTTGGTTGACGGTGAAGTTGATGAAAAAGCACTCATTGAAAATACGATTGAGCAATGGGTTTTAGCAGATGAACTCGGGTACGATTATATATGGCTTGTTGAACATCATTTTCTGGACACATTTTCGGTATCGTCAAGTCCAGATATCCTTTACGGTGCAGCTAGTCGGTTAACTAAAAATATTCGATTAGGGTTTGGCGTCGTAGTTTTACCTCAACATCATCCAGTTAGAATTGCTGAAAAAATAGCTATGGTTGATCAGTTGTCAAATGGGCGAGTGGACTTTGGGACTGGTAGAGGAGGAGCCTATGAACAAGTAGGATTAAATGTAGATCCTCGTTTAAGTCGATCTATGTGGGAAGAAGCGATTAATATGATTCCAAAAATGTGGGAAAAAGGTGAGTTTTCCTGGGAAGGAAAACATTGGAACATACCTCCCAGAAACGTTATACCTAAGCCTTTTCAAAAACCACACCCTCCGATGTGGCTGGCTGGTATGCAACCTGAAACATATCGTATTGCTGCTGAAAAAGGGCTAGGGGTTTTATCACTATCGACTGGAGCTCCAGCTGAAATGGCACCATATATTAAGGAATATAAAAATAATATACGTAATGCAAATCCAGTGGGAAATTTTGTTAACGATCAGTGGGCACACTTAGCGATATCTCATTGCGGGGTTGATGATAAGTTAGCTAAGGATACAGCAGTAAATGCATTGAAGAGTTTTTTTGGACCTGATCGCCCATATACTATGGGAGAAGGCGACATATACAAACAACTGATAAAAGCATGGGGCGGAGTTCCAGATCATCTTAGGAACCAGTTTAAATGGGTGCTTAAAGAAGAAGAAAGCGTAACTGATTCTATAGAGGTTACAGAGACGTCAGTTAAACCATCTGGCATAGACCATTTTGATAGCGAGACACTTTCCGATAGAGGTGTAATAATTGCAGGAGACCCAGATTCCTGTATAAAGGGAGTGAAAATCCACCAAGAAGCTGGAGAAGATCAGGTTTTACTGCTTATGCAGTTAGATACTATACCTCATGAAGAAGTAATTAGTTCTATTAAAACCTTTGGAACAGAAGTTATGCCGGAGTTCAAGTCAGATTAATAAACTGGGGAGTCTATGATAAAACCGTCTATTCAACATTGGATAATAAATATCATTGATAATCCACTATCATGGAGCATAGTTGGATTTATTGCGGGATTGTTATTGGGAGCTAATCTCATATCTATGTGGATCATGCTTTTAGCTTTGATACTATACCTTGGTTTACTTCGATATCATCGAGTAGCTAATCCACGAACTGAAACTAAGTTATTTGCGACTGGTCCTGGGTTTTTAATTTGCTGGGTGTTCGGGCTTATAGTACACGGTTGGGTTTTTTAACTTACACTATTGCAATTAATCAGACTTGCGACATTCTAGATCCTAAGAGTATCGATCTCATTATTTCCTCGCTAGCTTTTGATATTAATTCATACGCATTATCTGATGATTCTTGTAATGTCATTGGGCTGTTAGTAATAGAAAACACCGCATCTATTCCATGTTTGTGAACTAGTTCATAATTTGTGCCCAAGGAACCAGATAAGCCCACGACCGGTATGTTTTTAGCTTTACTGGCTTTAGCAACGCCAATTGGTGCTTTCGAAAAGACCGTTTGAAAATCAATTTGACCTTCACCAGTGATAACTAAATCGGCATTCTCTAGCTTTTGATCAAAATCCACAGTATCTAATACTATGTCGACACCTTTTTTTAGTGAGGCATTTAAAAATGCAAACATACCACCCCCTAGTCCTCCCGCAGCGCCTGCTCCGGGCATATGCTTTATTTGCTTGTTCAGGTCTCTATTAACTACATCAGAAAAATGTTGTAAAGCGTTATCTAGGACAGTAATCATTTCTTTTGATGCCCCTTTTTGCGGTCCGTACACTGCAGATGCTCCTTCAGGGCCGCACATCGGGTTGTCGACATCACATGCCACTTTAAATATGCTTTCTTTGACTCTGGGATCTATTCTAGACATATCAATGGAGTCTAGGTGCTTAAGGTTAAATCCTCCAAAGTCAATTTCCTTTCCCGACGCATTTAACAATCTTACTCCCAAAGCTTGAGCCAATCCCGCACCTGCATCATTAGTTGCGCTTCCACCGATACCAACTATAAATTCTCTGTAACCTTTGTCCATTGCCTTTGAAATTAGTTCTCCTAATCCAAATGTTGTGGCTTTGTAAGGATCTAGATCCTTTGGGTTTATCAGGGCAAGGCCGGATGTCCGAGCCATTTCAAGTATTGCAGTGTTCTTATTTGACAGAGCGCCCCAATCTGCTTTGATTTTTGACCCAAATGGTCCTGATATAGTTTCAGAAACAATATCTCCGCCCATTACGTCTATTAAAGTTTCTAACGTGCCATCGCCTCCATCAGCTATAGGAAGTAATATAGTTTCAGAATCTGGCAAAACAATCTTAACTCCAGCTTCGATAGCTTTAGCTGCATTCATGCCTGATATGCTTCCTTTAAAAGCTTGTGGAGCGATTATAATTTTCATTTTATTTTTGCTTTAAGTATGACCAGCTAGAGAGATCTGTTTTATTATATTCAATCCAGTCGATATTATTTTTAATCGTTTCTTTTGTTTGCAACAGGGCAAGCTCAGCAGCTGGAACAGGATTAGCTTTGAAAAACTCGTCTATATCTTCTAGCGATGCATTATCAGTAAAACCTGAAAGAGATTGGATCATATACATAAGGCCAAATCCACCTTCTCCATATCTCCTGTCGAGTTCTTTCCAATTTTCTTTTATAAATCTCCATGCCAACTTGCGCCCGATATGAGTTCCGGATGACTGTACTATAACGCTAATAGCTTCATGAGTCCTCACTTTATCTGATAATGTCATACGCAATGTTTTCTCAATGAACTCAGAATCCTGAAATTGGGTGAGCCCAGATAGTAACCTAACCTTTTCTTCCTGTAGATTAGATTTTGAATGTAAATCCCAGAAAGTATCGTACAGTGTTTTGTCTCCTTGTTTTGCTGCTAATACATAAATTGCTTTACGTAAATTTGCAGGTATTTGATTACCAGTAGCTAATGAATTATTTAGTTCATGCCTGGCTTTTCCTAGAACTTCTAGGTCTTCAAACTGACCTGCTGATAACAATATTTGTGACCGCAATAAAGAAGTTAGATGATCATCATTTCTATTTGTATTCCAACCAATGGAAGATTGAATATCTTTTAATATATGCCTGCAGTATTCAGTGAAATCATCATAGTACTCTTGTTGATAAATAAGGTTTTGGATGTAACGAAGACCATATAGCAGTTCAGACCATACTGGTTGGCTGGTTTCATTTGTGTACGCCTCACACTGTAAAAGGAAGGTGCTTGCTGGGGCTAATCTTGCTTGAACCATAGCGAAAGTATCACTGATAAGACCTAAGCGATCAGCAGGCCCTAAATGCTTTTGCTCAACCGCTTTATTCAATAAACACAACTCAGTTTGTGGGTATAGGACTCTGTAGAATCCAGTCTGCTCAATATTAAATTTTAACCATTTATTTGGAGTAATCTTAGGGATTGTAATTTTCCGTGATTGTTCCTCTAGTAAATGCATTTTAGTTTTACCGTCGCTATCTATAACATTTATAGGAGTCGGCCAAATTTCATTAGAATCTTCGCTAGTAAGGCTCTGGGTATACGTGAATCGTTTTTGACTAACTAAAATTTCATGGATATCTTTTGACCTGTCGATTTCCAATTCGAGATATGGGTAGCCTGCATTTTTAATCCAAGCCGCCATGATTTTGCTTACAGGCTTCCCTGATTCGATTTCTAGACATTTCCATAAATCGTTGGTGGACGCGTTGTCATGTTGGAATTTATTAAGGTAGCTATTAATTCCTTTCCTGAATGTGTTTTCGCCAAGAAAGTTTTCTAACATCCTTATTATTGATGCGCCTTTACTATAACTAATTGCATCGAATAGCTGGCCTATTTCATTTGGATTTTGTACTTCTTGCTCTATTGGGTGTGAGTTTAATAGACCGTCTAATCTAAGGGCAGAACCAGTGTCGTAAACTAAAAATTGTGTCCACTTTTGCCATTCAGGGTAAATTGAATTTATAGTTTTATCTCCCATCCAAGATGCGAAACTTTCATTCAGCCATAGATCGTTCCACCATCGCATTGTAACTAAGTCTCCAAACCACATATGGGCCATTTCATGAGCTATTATTTCCGCTACTAGTTGTCGCGTTGCAGCAGAGCTGTTTGATGGGTCGAAGAGCAAAGCTGGTTCTCGATATGTTATACATCCCCAATTCTCCATTGCCCCTGCTGCAAAATCTGGTATTGCCACATGATCTAACTTGGGTAAAGGATATTTAATGCCAAAATAATTTTCTAAATACTGCAAAATTTTTATTGCGACATCTAATGCATATTCGCCTTTATTTTCTGAGCCTTCGGTTGCCCAAACTCTAACTAGAGTGCCGTTCTCAGCAGTTTTTTCTATGCAGTTGATTTGTCCGACAACTAGTGCCACTACATAAGTTGACATTATCGGTGTTTTTTCAAACCATATGGTTTTTGTACCATCATTATTTTTACGTTCTTTTTTCTCAGGCATGTTGGAAATTGCTCTGTGATTTTCTTGGATGGTAACCGAGAGTGAGAACGTCGCTTTTACACTGGGGTCATCAAAACATGGAAAAGCTCTTCGGGCGTCAGTAGGTTCGAATTGTGTGGAAGCTAGCTTGTTTTCCTCACCTTTGCTGTCTTTATATTTACTTATATAGAAACCTCTAAGTCGATCATTCAGTATTCCAGAGAAGGTAATTTTTAGCATTCCATTGCCGGAGTTAATTTGTTGTGCAGAGAGAAAAGTTACAGTTTCATTGTCCTTGTCATACTTAGCCGTTAAATGAAAAACCCTATTGTTTTGCTCAATAGATGCACTCGACACATCTAGGTCTACAGAATCTATAACAATAGAGTCTGTATCTTGAAGCACATCTAAATAAACTCTAACTTCTCCAGAAAATTTATCATTATTAAGGTCAGGTGCTAGAGAGATGTCATAATGGCTGGGTTTAAATTTGGGGTTCAAGATGTAGTCTCGTTGATAATATTAAAAACTCGTTTATTTGTGGACCTTTTTGCTTTTGAAATGATCTTCTCTACTTCTTTTATCGTTTGTTCAATGTGACCTTCTTTATTGTAAACGATGAACTCAAAATTCCGAGCTTGATTAATTTCACTCACCGCTGTATCCAATCTTACTTTCAGGGCTTGCTTTGATTCAGTCATCCTTTTATTTAGTCGATTTTCCAGATCGTTATTAGATTCTGGCATTATAAATATTGAAAGAGCAGATGGCTCAAGTTTCATTATAGTGCGAGATCCTTGAACATCGGTCTTTATTAAAGCATCCTGCCCCCGTGACAATGCAGACGTTACTTGATCTTTAGGTACTCCATATTGATAACCATAGACAGTTGCGTGTTCTAAAAACTCATTTTTATTTATCATATGATCAAATTTTTTGTCGTCTATAAAAATGTAGTCTTTGCCATCAATTTCCCCCGGCCTGATGCTTCTAGTGGTTGCTGTTACAGTGACATTAATGGAGCTACAATTCTCGCGAAGTTTATTGATAATTGAGTCTTTACCTACCCCTGAAGGACCGGATATTAATACGATTAAAGAGTTCACTTATTTGACCTGTATGAGTTATACAATTCGGTTTTCATTATTAATAAATTCAGCTAACATTATTGGCTGGTTTGATAGTAAGGTTTGATAATTGTTGCCAGAAATCGGGGTATGAAATCATATTGGCATCAGCTCTATTTATCTCAGTTACTCCAGAGGATAACAACCCTGCGATTCCCATTGTCATAGCTATTCTGTGATCATCAAATGAATCTACACGTGCCCCAATTAGTTTCTTGGTCCCGTTTATTATAATTCCATCACTTGATTCTTTGATATCTGCACCTAACTTCGAAAGTCCATCGACGGTTGCAGAAATTCTATCTGATTCTTTTACTCTAAGTTCCCCAGCATCTTTTATGATAGTTTTACCGTTAGCAAAGCATGCCGCTAAGGACAAAATAGGGATTTCATCGATAACCTTTGGTATTAATTCGCCTTCGATAATAATTCCATTCAGGTCACTTGATTGTATTTTAATATCACCGTAAGGTTCCCCCGCTTCTTCGTTAATATTAGACAATTTTATGTTTGCCCCCATCATTCTTAATGCCTCAATCACTCCTGTTCGAGAAGGATTCAGTCCAACTTTCTTAAGGATTATTGACGCGTTTGAATGACATGATGCTAAAACCATCCAAAAAGCCGCTCCGCTAATATCTCCTGGTACAAGAATGTCTAGAGCAGATAGATTTGACGGTTTAATTTTGATTGATAAGTTATCAATGGTTATGTCAGCTCCCATTGCTTTTAGCATTCTTTCAGTATGGTCTCTAGAGAATTCAGGCTGGATTATAGTCGTGGCCCCTGATGCTTTGAGCCCGGCTATCATAATACAGGATTTAACTTGTGCTGAAGCTATAGGCATTATGTACTCTATGCCTGATAAATTTCCTCCATATATTTTAATGGGTGCAAAGGAACTATTATTCGCTCCTGTTATTTGAGCGCCCATTTTTCTGAGTGGGTTAATGATCCGATCCATCGGCCTATTCTGAAGTGAATTGTCCCCAGTTATGGTAGATTCAAAAGGTTGGGTTGCGAGTAAACCAGATACTAATCGAAACGTAGTTCCGCTATTTCCAGCATCAAGTATTTTTTCTGGATTTGATAGGTTATGTATCCCTTGACCTTTTACAAGGAATGTATCATCTTCATGTTGAGAATCATCAGTTTGAATTTTTTGTATATTGATGCCTAATCCAGTTAAGCAATTGAGCATAGCCTTTCTGTCATCGCCCTGGCAAAAATTAGATACGGTGGCAGATCCATCGCTGATTGAATTTAACAGCATGGCTCGATGAGATATGGATTTATCTCCAGGGAGTGAGATTGTGCCTTGTACTTTCTGAGCTTTTCTTACGGATTTAATCAATATTAACTTTTTCTAAAGTACTTCCAGTTCTTTCGCGACTTGTCTGTCATTTTTCGATACCTATCCATCATGTAAGTTCCTACCATCATTTCAGCCATTGTTTCTTTCGCATTAGGCAGACTCGTCGTTTGCTTATCGTCTGGATGCAAAGTTCCTGCTTCCCACTTTGCTCTTTGCTCCCATGCAGTTATAAATGATTCAAAAAGTTTGTCTTTATCATCAACAAACTGCTTTCTAAAGTCGTATAGTGATGTAATCATTTCGTCAATCCAATGAATGGTATCTTCGGGATTTAATTCAGCAGCCAAGCTATTTTCTTCTGGGTCTTTGTCAGCGAGTTGAGTCATTGCATTGAATTCAGGTGTTGATAGCTTAGACATTTCAGGCCAAGCTCTACTACGAGATGCTGCAATAATTAAAGCCGATGAAATAACATTGGGCAAAAATGCCATTGCAGAACTATAGCTATCGTGTTCTGCTGAATCCAAGAAATATGGCTGAGAACCACATTGTTTAACGAGCCAAGTAAGCGTTTGTATTCCTTCGGGAGGGGTATGTTTGTCAGTGACTATGCAGTAGGGAGATCCTGATATTGCTTCGGCACTTGAGTCTTTTATGCTCCATAAATTTGTTTTTGACACTGGCCTGCCTGCAACAAAGTTTACCGAAGAGGGTAAAAACTGATTAGCCCATTTAATAATCGGTTGTTTTAGTGGGCCTGTATCGGTTATTGTTGCACCAGAATCAAAATGAGTAGAAAGATTTTCTAATAAATCCTTAGTATAATGTAACGGTGCGTCAAGTATGATGATTTCAGCACCGGTGACACATTTTCTGGCACTATTTTCAGTGGCATCTACAGCGCCTATCTTTTTAGCTAATTTTAAATTACCAGGCTCTGCTCCAGCAGCGGTTATATGGAATTCGTTTTTATGATTCTTCTTTAAGGATAGTGCTATGCACATTCCGATCGGATTAATACCGAGTATAGCTATCTTAGTCATAATAATATTTTCTTTACAACACCGTTATTAAATTCTATTCATACATTATAGAAAGATATTTCTTTCGGGGGAAAGCCTTATCTTATCGGTATTAGACAGGTGTTCAATGCCTATATTTTATTTAAACAAAGGTTGAAGAATTAACTACTTAAATTTAATTTGCCCCACAACCGCATGCACCACTACCACAACCCCCAGCGCTAGATGTTTCTTCTGTAGTCTGGGCACTTGCAGGATCAACCGATGGGTTGGATCCACCACCACAACCGCATGCACCACTACCACAACCCCCAGCGCTAGATGTTTCTTCTGTAGTCTGGGCACTTGCAGGATCAACCGATGGGTTGGATCCACCACCGCACCCACATCCACCACTACCACAACCCCCAGCGCTAG
>QGNM01000015.1 GCA_003228095.2 Chloroflexota bacterium
ATGGGTTCAGTTATTACGGCAGCTATTTCACTGCCCTGCTTTGTGATCACTTCCTCTAAAGCCTTAGGATCATTCCATGGCAAAATTATGATTTCTTCTTTTGAACCTAGCGATAATCCCTGCGAACCCGGCACAGCGGTTCCAAGCTGATCTGTATTTGGTGCGATACCGTAAAGTACAGAATCTATCCATCCATGGTAATGCCCCTCGAATTTTATGAACTTGTTTTTCCCTGTATAAGCACGAGCAAGCCGAATAGCGGCTTGAGTCACCTCGGATCCTGAGCTAGCAAATCTTACCAATTCAGCGCAAGGGACAATTTCTTTAATTGAGTCAGCAACATCGATTTCTAACTGGTGTTGTCCAGCAAAAATAATCCCCTGTTTTATGTCTTCGGTTACCCGCTTGTGTAAAAACTCAGGTGCATGCCCGAAAATATTAGGTCCTTGGCCAAGGACATAATCAATGTATTCGTTACCATCGACGTCCCAGAGTTTGGATCCGGATCCGTTTTCAAAGAATAAAGGAGTAGGCATATCACTCAATCGAATCTGACTGCTAACGCCACCAGCTAGTGCCTTAGATGCCTTTTTATATAACGATTTGCTTTTTCTGTATGAGTTACTCATGCTCTCTCAGCTTAGTTATATCATGTAATTACTAGTAAATTACAACTGAATGATAAATTACTTTGTTGATTTAGTTAAATACATATGTAAACTACAAAGCTAAATAGTAACAAAATCTGTCAAAAGAAAAGTAAGGAAAGACATAAATATGGAAAATGTACCATCTGGGCTAGTTCAAACTGTATTGGGGCCAGTAGATCCTTCGACTTTAGGTATTACATTAACGCATGAACACCTGATCATAGATTTAACGCAGGTGTTGCCTCATATGTTTAAAGTCCCAGGGGTAAAAAATGTACCTGATATATATTCTGAAAAGTTATCCCAGGAAAATATAGGACTGGCTAGGTATCACTTTGCTCCTAATGAAGATAATTATCTAATATCTGATGTGGATAATGCGGTTGTTGAAGCCAACCTTTATAAGGACTTCGGAGGCGGAACCTTAGTAGACGTTACTATCCCAGATATAGGTAGGGACCCATCTGGCCTCGCAACAATATCCCAAAAGACTGGATTGAATATAGTTATGGGTTCCGGACATTATGTTGATGTAGCCCATCCAGAGGAGATGAATACAAAAAATGAAGAGGATATTGAGTCTAAAATCGTATCAGATCTGACGTATGGATTGGATGCTTTGTCAGATAACGAGCAATTTGAAGGTCCAGACCGAATAAAAGCGGGCATTATAGGTGAAATAGGATGTTCTTGGCCTCTAACTGCTAACGAACGTAAAGTGCTACGAGCGGCCGGTAGGGCTCAAAGTATTACCGGCTTCCCCCTGCTGATACATCCAGGTCGTGATGAGACCGCTCCACTTGAGATCCTGGAGGTATTGGATGAGGTTGGGGCGGATTTATCCCATACAATTATGGGGCACCTAGATAGGACAGTGTTCAAAAAAGAAACATTAGTTGAAATAGCTAAAGCTGGGGCGTATATGGAGTGGGACCTATTTGGTAGGGAGCAACACTACTATAACGGGAATGTCGACATCGACATGCCAAGCGACGCTAAGCGGATAGAAGATATCGCTTGGATAATGGGCCAGGGTTATCAAAACAAAGTAGTAGTAGCTCAGGATATATGCACTAAAGACAGGTTATTTAAATATGGTGGCCATGGATATTTCTACATACTGTCACAAATAATACCAAGAATGAAATATAAGGGTTATTCTGATGAGCAAATCAACCTACTTTTTGTTAAAAACCCCGCTGAAGTATTGACCATTAAATAACTTTTTAAAGTCAGTATTGTAACTTAAAATTAACTAAATTTGCGTTTAAGTTAGGTGGCACAGGAGTTATGCTTGTTAGTATTTAGCTATGAGTGATTCAAAAAGTAAACAGGTGAACTTTTTCCAACGAATTTACCTGGAAGAAACCCCTGTTTGGGAAATTAACAGGCCTCAAAAAGCTGTCATATCTCTAGTAGAATCCGGTTTGTTTAAAGGGAAGGTTCTAGAGTTGGGGTGTGGAACTGCTGAGAACGCGATACATTTAAACAAGAAAGGCTTTGATGTTGTTGGGATCGACCTCTCTCAGTATGCAATTGATATTGCAGAGCAAAAAGCCAAGGCTAAACACGCCTCAGTCGAGTTGATTTGCGGTGATATCTTTAAACATGACTTTGGAGGAGCAGAATTCGACACTATTCTTGATTCTGGCCTGTTTCATGCTTTCAGTGATAACGCTAGAAAGAAGTATTTAAAAGTTTTGCGTAATTTAGCGAAACCTTCAGCGCAGCTACATTTAATTGCTTGGAGTGAACTTGAACCTGGGCAGAATGGACCTCGCCGCCTTACTCGAGATGAAATAAAAAAGGTTTTTGAAACTGAATGGACTGACATAAATATTGTTAAATCAATATATGAGACAAACTCACATACAGGTGGAGCAGCAGCATGGTTAGCCAGCATGACCAAGATGAGTAAGTAATGGACTGGATTCTTGCTTCTATTGCTTCTGCAATTGGTTTTGCTGGTGTAGGGATACTAGACAAAATTGTTATAGAAAAGCACTCCCCTAGCCCGCGCACTTTTATGATATTTGCAGGTGCATTGCAGCTACCAGGTTCGCTTATACCCATGGCTTTTGTTGGTTTTGAATCGTATTCAGCAATCAATCTCTTAATAGCTTGCGGATCGGGGTTATTGATCGGAGTCTCACTCCTTTTGATGTTTATGGCATTAAGGAAACAAGATGCTTCTGTGGTGGCAGCG
Organism: Chloroflexota bacterium; assembly: GCA_003228095.2. GTDB lineage: Bacteria > Chloroflexota > Dehalococcoidia > Lucifugimonadales > UBA2962 > UBA2962. The sequence continues at coordinate 2,857 of QGNM01000015.1, forward strand.
GTATATCAAACAGCTCCCGTTTTTGTTGCTATTATCGCGGTGATATTCTTAAAGGAATACCTTACTATTTTTCAATGGTTAGCGATTTTGTTGACTGTTGCTGGAGCTGTATTGATATCCCTAAAAAGAACTGGAGTTGGGTTTGGAAGCCTGGGAATTTGGTTTTTCGTTATGATTGCAGCTAGTCTGTTTTTTGGTGCAGGATTAACATTAACCAAAGTCGCACTAAATGAAATGTCATTTTGGAATGTATTTGCTTACCGAGGTATAGGTACGGCGATTCCATTAATGCTCTTGCCTGCTACCCGAAATACTGTTAAAGAAAGCCTGTTATTTATAAAGAACTTAAAGGGATTATCTATAGTCGTTTTTAGTGAGGCAATTCTGGCGTTTGCTGCATTATGGCTTGCTACTATTGCAATTGATAATAGTCCCGTTTCACTTGCTACAGCTATTATGTCAACACGACCACTGTTTGCAGTAATATTTGGAGCCGTGCTGAGCCTAAGCTATTTGAAAGTACTAGAGGAGCCTTTAGACAGAGGCTCAATCACACAAAGGTCATTTGCTGTAGTTATGATAGTTGTAGGAGTTTCCGGCATTTTACTTCTTTAGGTGCTTAATAAACTTTATACCACCGGTAGAGGCGCCAACATTCCACCGTCAACAATTAGGGATATTCCCGTTATCCACTCGGCGTCATCCGACGCGAGAAATAAAGCCGCAAGTCCGATATCTTTTGGAAGCCCTAGTCTTGGTAAAGGGGTTTTTTCAATTGAATCTTTTATATTTTGCTCCGTAAGTTCATCCTGGATTGCAGTTTCAATGTAGCCTGGGCATATTGCGTTCACTGTTCCCCCATTAGGGGCTAATTCAATTGCGGTATCTTTAGTTAGATTCACAACTCCTGCTTTGCTTGCTGCATATGCAGGGCCACCACCTCCATTAAAAGCATGAACAGAAGCTATATTTATGATCCTGCCAGCCTTAGATTTCTTAATGTGTGGTAGAGCATATTTAGTGGCCAGAAATACGCCTCGTAAGTTTATGCCCACAAGGTTATCAAAAGCCTGTGTTGTAGTCTCTTGACTATTGCTAGTAAAACATATGCCAGCATTATTAACTAATATGTCTATGCGACCATGTTCCTTGATAGTTTTACTGATCAGGTTTTTTATGCCGTGCTCATCAGACATGTCACATTGTACAAATGTTCCCTGCCCTCCTAATTTTGATATTTCATCAACAGTTGGGGTTATTGTATTTCTTTCGTGATATTTACCGCGCTTAGGAGTTTTATCAATATCAGACACGATAACATTAGCTCCTTCATTACTTAGAGTTAACGCTATCGATCGTCCTATTCCGGAGCTCGCGCCAGTTACTATAGCTATCCTATTCTTTAATCGCATTTTAACCCCTTGTCTGTTATTAAGAGCAGATTTCGTACTTATCGGACACATTTCTGGTGTCATACATTATAAATAATAATATTTAAGTTGATTATTCCTCTAAATTTGCTAATTTACAAATACCGACCCCTACTTCTTTTATTTACAATAGAGGATATCAATTCTCTAAGGAAAGTATTTTTATGTACAAATTAATTTTTATGCCCACACTTTCTAACTTACAAAAGGACTGGGCAGCAAAATTAAATAATGAATTGCCTGGATTTGAAATTGTCATATCAAATGATGAAGAAGAAGCCATGAATGAGATTAAAGATTCAGATGCAGCTTTTGGGTATGTTTCTAATAAATTGCTAAAACGAGCAACTAAACTTAGATGGATACAGGCTCATCACGCAGCTCCACCGCCGGGTTTTTATTATGAAGAACTGACGCAAAGCCCAGTTACCGTAACAAATTTTCGAGGAGTTTATAACGACCATATAAGTGCTCACATAATGATGTATGTTTTAGGTCTGTCACGTGGCATAACTGGATATTTCAGAGCTCAAAATGAACGATCGTACGATGTTAATGCCAATGACCAACCATTTGTTTTTTTGCCGGATTCAACAGCGATCATATTTGGTATAGGTGGTATAGGAACTGAAACATCTAAACATTGTAAAAGTTTTGGAATGAATGTTATTGGCATTGATCCTAGGGTGTCACAGGCACCCGATACGGTAGATCGACTTGTTACCCCCGATGACTATCAAAAGGTTATTGGAAAAGCCGATTTTGTTATTGTCACTATGCCACTCACCCCGGAAAACGAGTTCTTTTTCAATTCTGAAGTTTTCTCAATGATGAAATCATCCGCTTATTTCATTAACATCGGCAGAGGTAAAACCACAAATCTCAATGATTTAGTTATGGCTATAAAATCAAATGAGATTGCAGGTGCAGGGCTCGATGTTTATGATACAGAACCTTTACCTAAAGACCACGAATTGTGGAGTCTACAAAACGTTATTTTGACACCTCATGTTGCTGCTAAAGAGGATGGTCCAGGGGGGGATGTTAACGAAAGAAAATTTAAAGTATTACTCGAAAACGCACAACGTTTTGAAAAAGGCGAACAGCTCTTGAATATTGTTGACAAAAATCTATGGTTCTAAATAGATATCAATTTGATTCCCCTCAAGAATAACTCTGAAGATAAACCCTCGTGGATTAATTCGATTCCATTCAATTATGGATGGGTTATTGTTGTAGTTGCTTGGATTGGCATGTTCATGTCAGGCCCTGGACAAACTTTTGTTGTAGCAATTTTTGTTGACCCCATAATTGAAGACACTGGTTGGTCTCGCACCACTGTTTCTGCCGTTTATAGTGCAGGATCAATATGTGCATTCGTGGGAGCAGTTATTGCTGGTCGTGCTTTTGATAAGCTTGGAGCTCGGATCGTTTTAACGGCAGTTGCAGCACTTTTTGGATTGGCAACTGTGTTGATGAGTCAAGTAACTCACCCGGTACATCTATTTTTGGGTTTTTGGGGCATACGAAGTTTGGGGCAGACGGCCCTTTCTATGGTTTCTACAAGTACAGTAAATATTTGGTTTATTCGTCTTCGAGGTAAAGCGACCGCTATCACTTCTTTAGCTGCACCTATTTCAGAGATAGCACTGCCTCCATTAGTGTATCTGCTAATTGTCAACAACGGCTGGCGAAGCACATGGGTGATCCTGGGGATAGCAATTTGGGTCATACTACTACCGCCTGCTATATTGTTGGTCAGACGCACGCCTGAATCTATTGGCTTAAAGCCTGATATGGGACGTAAGGATGTGTTGGGATTAAATGACTCTCAGGCGGCTGATGTGCAAGAGGAAAATTGGACTTCAAAGGAAGCGATGAAGACCAAATCATTTTGGCTAATAATTTTTGCTGGTACAGCTGGGTCATTAATTGGTACGGCTATGACTTTCCATCATATGTCAATTATGAATTCCAGAGGTATTGAGGATACACAGGCCACTTTAATACTAAGCTTGACCGCAGCAGTGGGAGTGTTTAGTACGATACTAGCTGGATACTTACTTGATAAAATACCAAATCGTTTCATACTTGTTGCAGGTCAAGTAGCATTAATGGCTTCTATGGGTTGGACATTCTTTATACAAGACACTTGGCATGCCATAGTTTATGGAATTTTTACTGGAATGGCACAAGGTTTGATTTATACAACTATGATCGTAATTTTTCCGAACTATTTTGGGAGAAAGCACCTAGGAACAATTATGGGTGTTGCAACCATTGGTATGGTTGTTTCCAGCGGGTTAGGTCCTTTACCTTTTGGAGCGCTTTATGAAATATCTAACAACTATGATTTAGCAATAATTAGTTTCTTGCCATTACCGGCTTTGTGCGCGCTATCTGCTTTGTTTGCTCCCCCACCTAAGCATAAATCTGATTAACTCAACATTGAGTTGCTGCTTCTATCATAGATTGCTTCAACCTGAGGTCTCCCATTTTGAATACCAGATAAAGTCGCCACATTGGCGGATCTAGTTTTAAAGACTTGAGGTCTAAAAAAGTAAATGACAGTGTCACCTGATTTGGCTCGATTTTTTGATTCTGGATATAGCCAGGAGTAGTAATCGATCCAACTCTGGGATGGAATTTCTGCCTTTACCGGATCTGTAAAAATTTTATCTGCACTATTCCCTACAAATGCTTGGGTGACCGTCATTGAAGCAGACGCCACATCCGGATAGAACCCGCCTCCTATTACCTGAGCTGTATCTTCCGAATAGTGAGAAATTTCTGAAACGTAAACCTGGGCTGGTTCACCAACATCGGATCCGAAAAGTTGCTGTGGACACATTCCCCAAAGTGCACTACCAGGTTCAGTGTCAGTTGCTCCCATCTGTGAAGTAACACGCATACTTTCTATAGATGAATTTCCCGGAGCGTTTATGTGCTTAATATCTAAACCGAGTTTTGTTTTAAACATATCCGCTGCTTCTTTAATCGACGTCATATTCGGTGTAGGCACAACCCTCCTTTTATTGAAGTCATAGGTTGTACAGTAAAACCCAGTTACACCTACGATAGTAAGGTTAGGCAATGAAGCAACCCTTTCCGCAACTTCAAGAGCCCTATTCAACGGTATGCCACCCTCCTGCGCAGTGTATACGGCGTCTTTATCTCCAATAACCTTCAATAAAACATTCTGGTTAACTCCCGAACTCTGCGCCGCCGCACTTATGGAAACTGCATTCTCGTATCCATACACAGTCCAAATTTCAGGACTCATTTCTAGGATATCCATTGTTCTGTGTCGAGGTATTTGAACTAAATGTCCAACGTGACTTACGTTTGCTCTTTGTTTATTCAATAAATAGGCACACTCATAATCTACAGCCACAAATTTATCTAAGCCTTCTTCTATAAAAAGTGAGATCATCGATGGATTACGATTAAATTGCTTCGTCATTACAAAACAGTTTAACCCCAATTCGTCAACAGAACCTTTAATTCTTTTCACGTTCTTACGGAGCATGTCCAGATCGACTACATAGCAATCTGGAGGAATAGCACCAGATTGATGGAGCTCAACGGATGCTTCAACAAGTTTAGGATTGCGTTTTTCGATTATTTCTAACATTAGAATTAAACTGGTATTTCTCTAAATTCTTGATTTTAGGTATATTAATACAAATAATAAATCTACTCTCTTAAGTTATGTGATTACTTAGAGAATATTGGCGAGCAATATAATTACACCGCAGGAGTATATATGAGATTACATGAAAAGGTGTCGGTAGTAACTGGAGGAGGGTCTGGGATTGGCAGAGCAATATGTCAAAGATTCAGCAAAGAAGGATCTTCAGTAATCGTTGCGGAAATAAATGAAGAAACTGGACAGGAAACTGTTGACCTAATCAATAAAGATGGTGGATCAGCAGCCCTGGTTTTACTTGACGTCACTGATATTAATTCTGTTAATGAAATGGTCTCTGAAACATGTGAACGTTTTAAAACAATAGATGTGTTGGTAAATAACGCAGTCGCATTTGTTATGGGCACCGTGGAAGATGCGAGTGAAGAAGACTGGATTAGAGTTTTTAAGACAAATGTGATTGGTTACGCGAATTGTATAAAAACAGTTACGCCAGTCTTTCGTAAAACTGGAGGAGGATCGATTGTAAATATAGCTTCGGTCAGTGCATTTATAGCACAGCCGAAATTCGTTCCTTACAACGCCTCTAAAGGAGCTATATCCCAGTTAACAAGATGTACTGCACTAGATCTGGCTAGCGATAATATTAGAGTAAATGCTATATGCCCAGGGTCAATAGAAACTGCAGGCGCTACTCAAGTTAATATCGATTTAGGGCTTGATCCTGTTGCAGCCAATAAGGCATTAGCCGAAGAAGCCTTAATGAAGAGAATGGGTAAACCTGAGGAAATAGCTTCTGTGGCATTATTTCTTGCTTCGGAAGATGCATCATTTATGACTGGCACTCATATTGTTGTAGACGGCGGTGCAACTATAGATTAGTGCCAAAGTCAGAATTCATAATTGGATTGGGAAATGTAATTAAAAGAGGTGAAACATGAGGTTGCAAGAGAAAGTTTCGATAATAACTGGAGGAGGTTCTGGAATTGGACGGGCTACATGTCAGCGGTTTGCTAAAGAAGGATCTTATGTTGTTGTTGCAGAAATAAAAGAGACTGCAGGGCAAGAAACAGTAGATCTTATTACTGACTCTGGAGGAAGATCTAATTTTTTGCCACTTGATGTAACCGATATAAATTCCGTAAAAGCAATGGTGGACGATACGGTTAAGAGATACGGAACAATCGATGTTTTAGTTAACAACGCAGCTATATTTCCGATGCTTTCAGTAGAAGATGCAACGGAAGACGATTGGATTAATGCGATGCGAACAAATGTGATTGGTTATGCAAATTGTATAAAAGAAGTGGCTCCAATATTCCGCAAGTCTGGAGGAGGGTCAATCATAAATATTGCCTCTGTCAGTGGGTTTATAGCTGAGCCGAAAGTTGTGCCATATAACGCGTCAAAAGGAGCTGTAATGCAACTAACCAGGTGCACGGCAATGGATCTAGCAGATGACCATATACGTGTGAATGGTATTTGCCCTGGGCTAATAGATACTGCTGGAGCTACACAAATTATTATTGACCGTGGGCTAGACCTTATCGAAGCCGATAAAGAGAGAGCAGCAATGGGTTTAATGCAGAGAACAGGCAGGCCAGAGGAAATTGCTTCAGTGGCATTATTTCTTGCTTCGGAAGACGCATCATTTATGACCGGCACTCATATTGTTGTGGATGGCGGGCAAACCATAGATTAGTAGCAACTCCGCAATTCATAATTGGACTGGGAAATATAATTAAAAGAGGTGAAAACATGAGGTTAGCAGAAAAGATATCCATAGTAACTGGAGGAGGTTCTGGAATTGGTAGAGCTACATGTGAGCGGTTCGCTAAAGAAGGATCTTCCGTTGTTGTTGCAGAAATAAATGAGGTTGCAGGACAAGAAACGGTGGATCTCATTACTGATGCTGGGGGAATATCTAACTTTTTGCCGCTCGATGTAACTGATATACATTCTGTAAAAGCCATGGTAGAGCATACGGTAAACAGGTATGGGACTATCGATATTTTAGTTAACAATGCAGCCGCTTTCCCGATGGGTTCAGTGGAAGATGCAACGGAAGACGAATGGATTCATGTGATGCGCACAAACGTGATTGGTTCTGCGAATTGTATAAAAGAAGTGGCTCCAATATTCCGTAAGTCTGGAGGCGGATCAATAATAAATATAGCTTCAGTCAGTGGTTTTATGGCTGAACCGGAAGCTGTGCCCTATAACGCTTCTAAGGGAGCTGTTATGCAACTAACGAGATGTACTGCAATGGATCTAGCTGATGATCATATACGTGTGAACGGGGTTTGCCCTGGACAGATAGACACTGCTGGAGCGACACAAGTTATTATTGACCGCGGACTCGACGTTGTTGAAGCAGATAAGGAGAGAGCAGCAGAGGCATTAATGAAGAGGATGGGCAGGCCCGAGGAAATTGCTTCTGTAGTATTATTTCTTGCCTCAGAAGATGCGTCTTTTATGACCGGTGCTCATATTGTTGTAGATGGCGGTCAACTATAGATTAGTGGCAAAGTTAGAATTCATTGAGACGCGTCTGTTGGAACGTTAATTGAAATAGTAGCGGTGGAATAAAATTTAAAATGAGCTTTACAAAAGATATACATGATTCAGCCAATGAAATATGGCTAAAAGAACAAAACCATCCTTTCGTTGTGGAGCTTGGAACCGGCGAATTAAAGTTAGAGATATTTCAACATTACATGAAACAGGATTACCAATACCTGATTGAGTTCTCAAAAGTGATAGCTTTAGCTGTTGCAAAATGTGACCGCCTTTCAGACATGGAATGGTTCGCAAAATTACTTAATGACACTTTGAATGTCGAAATGTCACTTCATGTCAGTTTCTGCAAAGATTTTGGGATTACGTTGTCTGATCTAATTGAAACTAAGATGTCTCCAACTGTACGCGATTACACTAGATATATGCTTGAAATCGCATATTCAAAATCTGCTGTTCATATTGCTACTGCTATTCTCCCCTGCTCTTGGGGTTATTCGGAACTAGGTAAGAAGTTATATCTAGAAGGGATGCCTAATGACGCACCGCTATATTGTCGATGGATTGAAATGTACAACTCTGAAGAGTTTGCAGAACTTGCGCAGTGGATACGTGACTTTATAGATAGAGAAATCTTAAATATGAGTAAGGATTCATTAAGTGATCTGAGGGACATTTTTATCCAGAGTAGCCATCATGAGTATTCATTTTGGGATGCTGCCTACCGTATGGAAGAGTGACAACCTCTAATTGAATTATTAGATTATTTTAAAGTTCCAAAGCTTCGAGAGCCATGGCTCAGGAGTTCGATTGATACCAATGCGCGGAGACTTGGCAAATACTGGAGTTTGATGACCAAGGTCATTCAGGTATATATCGGATTTAGGGTCGCATAGATTGATATTGTTCCAGTCTCGATTAATTCCAAAGGCTTGTGTGAGTTTAGCTGGGCCATCTGATAACTCTTTTTGATTGGATTCGCGTCGTTGCTTCATTACTTGTATACCATCCACTGGATTCACCCCTCTAATTAATACTGCTGCTGGGAAGCCATCCTTTTCGGTAACTATATTTAACATCCAGTGAATTCCATAGGTGAGATAAACGTATGATCTACCAGCAGGTCCGAACATAACTTGATTTCGTTTAGTAGGACCATTTCTGGCGTGACAAGCCAGATCTTCCGTTCCTATGTAAGATTCGACCTCAGTTATTAGGCCTGACAGAATTGATCCATCCTCTTCCGTTTTAACTAACTGTTTGCCCAATAAAGCCGTAGCCACAATAAGTGTAGGTTGAGAATAAAACGCATAATCAAGCCTGCTAAATCGATCCATTGATAAATTAGTTTTCTATTTCAAAAACCATGTCGATTTGCATCGATAGACTTAAAGACCCTGGGTTAATGCTGGTTGAAGGTATTGCCATTGCCCTTTCTGCATACATATGTGTATCTGTGGCAATGCTAGCTTGGGATGAGGAATCAGTAATCATTGTTATTGCTCCCAATTTAACTCCTGAATATTCTGCCAACTGAGATGCTTTAGTTACACCATCCTCTACGGCTAATTTTCGTAATTCAGATTGATATGGGACAGGGTCAAGTATGTCGAAATTTATGCTGTTAAAACGTACATCGTTTCCTCCAGCGTCGGTTATTTTATCTATGATCACAGCAATGTCATCTAGGTTTTTAACCACCACCAAAAGCATATTCGAAACCGTAAAACCTATGAGTTCCTGTACACCTCTGACATGTCCATCCTCCATTACTTCTATATATTCATACTTAGGGTATATGTTGAAAGCTGTGGTCTGAATATCGTTATCATCAATCCCTGCATTTTTCATAACATCAACCATTTTATTAATTGATATAGCGGCGTTATTGCGGGCTTCAGAAACGTTGCTTGCGTGTGATTCAACCCCTAAGCGTAATGTTGCTACATCAGGCTTAAGCTCTATTAATGAAGTTCCAGTTACTATAATTTTACCCGTGCCGTATACAGAGCCTTTTTCAGCGAATGCGGCACGCATCTTTGGGTTTTTGTCATATACGACCTTATCTGAACCTGAATCGCAATTAATTGCGATTAAACTAGACAAAAATAACGTAAATAATATTATAAATTTTGACACATTCATGTTTTTCTGTATTAATATCATAACTAGAATCCTGGAGGATTGATATAAATGTCTTTAAGAATAAACTCTGATTGTCCAAATTTTGTTACTGATACAACCCAAGGAAAAATCAATTTTCATGATTGGATCGGCGATAACTGGGCAATCCTATTTTCCCATCCAAAAAATTTCACGCCGGTTTGCACTACCGAACTAGGTTATGTAGCGAAACTTAAACCTGAATTTGATAAAAGAAGCTGCAAAGTAATTGGGCTAAGCGTAGATTCGGTTGATGACCATAAATCGTGGTCTGCCGATATTGAGCAAACACAAGGATATGCAGTTACTTATCCCCTTATTGGTGACACTCAATTAAAGGTCGCAAAACTTTATGACATGTTGCCTGAAGAGGATGGAGATACATCTGAAGGCCGCACGGCTGCTGATAATGCTACGGTTAGGTCTGTATTTATTATCGGTCCTGATAAGAAAATAAAAGCAACACTGACTTATCCAATGACTACAGGAAGGAATTTTGATGAAGTATTAAGATTACTTGACTCCTGTCAGTTAACGTCTAAACACATGGTAGCTACTCCAGCAAATTGGCAGAACGGAGATGATGTAATAATCCCCCCTTCTGTAAGTGACGAAGCAGCTAAAGAGAAATTCCCCGATGGTTGGAAGTCTCCTAAGCCCTATTTAAGAATTACTAAACAGCCTACTAACTAAAAATCTTTTTATTACAGTCCTTAGGTGGCTAATATACTTTGGACTGTAATGAACTAAACATTACATTAATGACTTTCTATCCCAGCAACATAAATTCTAGAATTAAACAACAAGATTTACTTTTAAGTACATTGTTTTTTAGTCGTGAATTCCACATTGCTTCAGCAATATATCAAACGAAACCCGATTGGGTATGGATTGATCAAGAACATGCCCCATGGGGAACAGAGTCTATAGGGCCAATTTGTATTATGGCTAGGCAGGCTGGAGTGGCAGGGGTAATCAGGGTTCCTTGGAATAGCGCTTCGGACATTAAGAAAGCATATGATATCGGAGCAGTAGGGGTCATGGTTCCTCAAGTAGATAATTTACCAGAGGTAGAACAAGCCATAAACTATGCAAAATACCCGCCCCTAGGTGAGCGAGGGATAGCTCCTTGGTTTGCCGCCCCAATGGGAATTGATGTTTCAGAAGTAATTGAGAAAGCCAATCAGGATACTTTTCTTGTGCTTCAAATGGAAAGTGTTGAGGCTTATGAGAACATAGATGAAATACTAGCAGTCGAAAACTTTGAAGTTTTATTGATCGGACCCTTGGACTTATCTGCATCGCTTGGGGTACCAGGGCAAATACATCATCCTAAAGTGGAATCTATTATGCGAAATGTTGCAGAAAAAATGAAAGGACGAGATAAATCTTTAGCTACTACGTTTTTCGACCCACAAGATGCTCGGCGTTGGATAGCAGAAGGTTACAGGATGATGAATGTTGGGACAGTATTGCAATTAGGAACTGATCAAACTAAAGAGATATTCTCTGATTTACGTGCTGAATTTGCGTAAGACTCAATTGCAAAGTAAAAACAGATAAATTGTATTCTAAGCAGTTCAACACCCTGCTAACTTCACGTTTAAGTTAGGTGTGGGGGAGCTATTTTACCTAAAACCTTATGATTATATTAAGAAGGATTATGGTAATACCATTTGTCGTTGTTGTTTTGACTTCTATTTTGTTAAGTTCCCTACTTATTGTAATAAATTTTCAATTAATGCGGCCCTCGTTTTATGGTGATACGTTAAATAAAGTTCATTTTTACAATTTATTGATGGGCCCAACGCTTGATCAATATTTAGAAGATTTGTATCAAATCCCTTATCAAGATTTACCCCTTGAGTTTTCCAAGCCTCTTCAGGAAACACTTAACTTGTCATCCGATCAATTGGCTGCTTCAATTCGACGGGCGGTGCCAGCTGCTTGGCTACAAAGTTCAACTGATAAGTTGTTAACTGGCTTAGAAGCCTATTTAAGTGAAAGCAACTCGGTAATTGAGGTGGATTTAGATACTGGTACCCAGATTAAACTTATAGTTAGCGAGTCTAAATATTTATTATCCACAACAAATGCCTATAATCTTGCGTATCAGAAATTCCTAGACCCTTCTTTGAGTATTATCTCAAAACAACCTTTACCGTTAAACGTTAGGATTCCTACTTCCAGGATAATTCAGGCATCCAGAGCTGTAATGCCGCCCGAATGGATTCAGGGCCAACTTGAATCAGCATTAGATGAAGTTACTCCGTATCTTGTAGGCGATGCCGACGAGTTCACGGTGCATATAGGTTTTAAAGATCGAACAGCAATCGCTTCTGAGGAACTTAAATTGATGCTATTAGAGGCGAATATGGGAGATATTCTATACGAAGGAGTAATTCAACCTGCCATTAAAGACCTGATTTCTAAAAAGATCATCCTTCCATATGACTTTGTGTTAACGGACGAAGAGATTGTAGAGATTATGCGTACGGTTGCACCAACAATATGGGTTGAAGAACAGACTTCTATTGCAATAGATGAGGTTACAAAATACATACTCGGAGAAACTGATGAAATCAGCATACTGATAGACATTACGTCAAACAAACTTGCGGCTCAAAATAAAATACAGGAATCTGTTAATGAATATGTTACTAAACAATTAAACCTACCTATGTGTGACTCCGAGCAGCAAGACTCGTTATCGAAGGCAAAATCATATCTAGATTTCCCCTTATGCATACCTGAGGATTCTGAAATATACTTACAAACCCAATCTAAGATCTCAGATGCAATTAAGTATGTAGCATTTGACTCAATTCCAGATGTAATCGATATGGATCAAGACATACTGAGATCACAATTAATGGATCTAGGGGGCCCTGATAGCAGAGAATTACTGGATAAAATTCGTAAATTAATATCTGAAGGATTCACATATACTCACGCGGATTTAGAAGCAGATATAGCGTCATCGCCTTGGATTAAATTAGAGGATTTCAATGAAACTAGACAATTCATCAAAAATGGATGGATTGGAGATCAAAAAACTTTAGATGCTACACTTTGGGGTGAAGAAAATACTGATTTCATTTCTAACTTAAGATCTGGAATTAATAATGTAAAACGGTATGGTTGGATCGCATACCTAATAATTATTTTAATGCTTGTCCCAATAGCTTTTCTAGGAGGTAGAAACACTCGACAGAGACTTTTATGGGGAATAGGAGCACTTGTAATCAGTTCTATAATAGCACTTATATTGTTTGGCCCTATCTATAGTCAATATATCGACAAATTATCCTTAAACCTGAGTGTTGGAACTATAGATGATAGTTATTTTTCACAAGCCGATAGCTTGCTGATGGATCTGGGAGTCACCTATTGGCGACAGATCCTCAGTGATATCCAAAGAAATTTGTTAATTGGGCCACTGATTATGTTTGTTGTGAGCCTATTAGCAATTCTGTTGGTAATATTCTGGGATAAAGTAAAGCCGATTGTTGAAGGCCGAGATGCTCCAAAACTTCAAACGGGCTATATATCAGATAACAGTTTAGGCAAGTAGCGCTAAATATAAAGTTTCAGAGGTCCCCTACCGGTTGAATGCCCCTTTTGTGAATTCCGAATACTCTTTCTGCCATTTAAGACATAGTTCAATTTCCATGTCACGTTTTTCGTATCCGTTTGAATCAGGTATGTCATTGCTGCTATACCATTCAACAGTTGTTTTTACCCAATTTGCCAAAGGTGTTGTTTTAATACCAAAATCCGTTTTTGCTCTCAATATTGATGGGACATATAAAAGAGGCCTGGAGAAGAAATCATAAAACCAATCATCCCAAGGTAAATCAGATTCACCTTCGGCAATGTTCCCAGGAATATCAACTCCGTTTAAAGGCATATCTAATGCATCTGCTATAGTTTGCATGAATGTTTTTAAACTGACTATTTCAAGCCCAGATATGTTGTAGGTGTTGTTAATAGTTACTGGTTCATCTATTACATCTACAAATGATTGAGCCACATCATCTCGAAATCCAGGTCGAAAAATGGCGGACCCACCATCTCGCATAATGATCTCTTTTCCATCTGCAATTCGTTGCATATAGAACCAAAATCTATTTCCATTTTCATCGGGTCCTAGCACGGAAGGAATGCGCATGACGGTTGACGGGAAGTCTTTGTTCTCAAATAACAAACGTTCTATTTGCCTTTTACCTTCTGCATATTCATGCACGCTATCGTCTCTTGCCCAAGATACCGTGCTAAGGTCGAGATCATTTTCCATTAAAGGGCAATGCCTTGATAAATCAATAAATTCATCGACTTTAGAGCCTGGAGATTTTGAGGTTTCAGCCTTCCCGCTAATGGCATGGCCAGGACCTCCATAAACAGAGACTGTTGATGAAACAATATATCTACCAATATTCCCTGAGAAAGCTGATATTGCAGCTTGAACATCCTTGAACGTATATGCAACATTATCTATTACTGCATCATAATGCTTCTTACTTAGCTGATCTATAAATTTAGTGTGATCAGTCCTGTCGCCTGCAATATGTTCCACATCGTTCCAAAATTCCGGCCTTACGTTCCCACGAGAATAAACCGTTACGTTGTCTCCACGTTCTAAAAGCTTACGAACGGTAACTTTCCCGAAATCACGGGTCCCACCTATAACAAGAATATTCATATTTATTTACGCCTTTAGCAAAGAAAGATTAGGCATTGAAGGTTACTCTAAAAGTCTATCGACCTCATCGAGCCATGCCAGAATCATTGTGTCAGCTGATTCATCATTCATAATTTGTCCACTTTGCATCATTTTAATTAAACCATCTTTGACTATTCTACTGTCGATCTTCTGTGCATTTCCGATGGTTGACATCAATTCCATCTCGCTTGCCATATCCATGCGATAGGCTGAACTTACGTTAATCAACTTAATTATTAATCTAGCTTGTTCCACACGCCTAAGTAAATTTGGATAATCAGCATCAACGGTCTTGGTGTATTGTGCGAGTTTAACTTCATACTGCGCAACTTTGAACTCAGCATCAACCAGTTTGGTTTGTAACTCTTTTAACTGGGTTTGGGTTTTGCTTAATTCATTTGATATTTCAACAAAGTCCTCTATGGAATTCTCATTTGTAGAACATGAAATCAATACAAAACCTAGGAGAGTACATAATAAAACGAGGATCGTAGACTTAAATAAATAGGTCATCGTTAAAGTTTCCTTTATATAATTGATTTATGGTACGCCCGGCAGGAGTTGAACCCGCAACCTCTTGGTTCGAAGCCAAGCGCTCTATCCATTGAGCTACGGGCGCATTATGGTAATCAAATAAATGGGGTGGGCGATGGGATTCGAACCCACGATCTCCAGGACCACAACCTGGCGCCTTAACCAACTTGGCCACGCCCACCACAATATAAATTAATACATCAGATATTTTATAGTGACTTCAGAGGGAATACTAACCCTTAGACAGTGCTAATACTAAATATATTAACGTTCGAACAGGAATTCCAGTCGCACCTTTGGTTAACATGCCAGTAGTTTTAGACGAAGTAGATGTAGCTGCAATGTCTAGGTGGACCCATGCTACGTCTTTTGCAAATTCACCTATGAACATGGCCCCAGTTATTGATCCTGCCTGTCTTCCTCCTACATTTTTTAAATCAGCGATTTCACTTTTATATAATTCTCTATACTCCTCAAAGGTAGGCAATTCCCAAATTTTTTCTCCAGCTTCATTTCCTGCTTCTATGACTTGATTAACTAATTTGGGATCATTGCTGAATGCGCCAGTAGTAACCTTGCCTAAGGCTATTTCTATCGCTCCGGTCAAGGTTGCTACATCGACTATGCGTTTAAGCCCCAACTGCACTCCATATGAAACTGCATCAGACAAAACAAGCCTTCCTTCAGCATCAGTATTATCTACTTCAATTGTAGTACCGTTCATAGCCACTACCACATCTCCAGGTTTTTGAGCATTTCCACCTGGCATATTTTCTGTCGCTGCAGCGATAACTGTCACATTAATTTTTGGTTTTAGCTCTGCGATGGCTTTCATTGTGCTTATTACTGAAGCCGCTCCAGCCATATCTCCCTTCATAGCAGCCATACCTCCTGAAGGCTTAATAGATATTCCTCCTGAGTCGAAAGTGATGCCTTTACCAATCAGCCCCAGGTTATTATTTGGGTTTTCAGGATCTCCTGAATATTTGATGATTATCATTTTTGGAGGAACAATACTTCCTTTGGCTACTCCAAGTAACGCTCCCATTTTTAATTGTCTCATTCGGTTTTCATCGAAGACTTCTAGTTCCAGATCAGTTCCATCACAGATGTCCGTGGCAATGTCTACCAAATCTGAAGGCGTCATGTAGTTTGCAGGTTGATTAACCAAATCGCGCGCTAAAGCCACAGAAGAGGCGATTGGTATTCCTTGGGAAAGACCATGTTGAATTGCATCAATTTTGGAATTGTCTGACTCTATGATAGTTACCTGTTTTATGTTTTGTTTTTGTTTTTTAGACTTATGTTCACCAAATTTATACGAACCTAAAATAGTCCCTTCAGCAATTGAACGAGCAGCAATAGCTGGTTCAATTACACCAATTTCATCTCCATGCAACACCGTTGCATATGTTTTGATTTGCTTGGAGTTTAGAAATCTAACAATTAACCCAGAGGTCGACCTAATCACATCTTGATCAAATTTCTCTTTACGGCCTAACCCGACAACTAAAACACGTTTAGGTTTAATCGAACCTTGAGTATGTATTAATGTTAATTCACCAGCTTTGCCTCTAATTTCACCAACTTCAATTAAGTTGGAGATGGTGTCGTTAAGGTATTCATTTACTAAACCAACTACCCCATCCGGTTTTGAAATTCCTTCAAATAAATTAACTACAATTGCATCTGCATCTTGTTTGGTTATGTCACCGATTTCTACGTTTAATTTCATATTTGATTAATATCCTGTTACCCTATTTTAGCGAAAATTAATTTTAAATCACGACTATGAGTCTACCTTTGCTATAATCGGGTTATCAAGTATTACAAAAACAGAGAATGGAATTAAGTTGAATAAACATAATAATAAAGATTTAGATCTAGTAGCTAAAGCGCATAGGTTTTTACCAGGTGGCTCTCTTGGAAATTTAACTTCAGACGTTATTATAGACAAGGGGTTAGGTAGTAAAATAACTGATGTGCAAGGTAACGAATATATAGATTACCTATTGGGCTCTGGACCTATGATAACGGGACACGCACATCCAGAGGTAATGGAAGCTGTAAAGAATCAATTAGAAAATGGGACTACATTCTTTGCAAATAATGAACCAGCAATTTTGCTTGCTGAAGAAATTTCAAACGCTATGGAGTGCGTAGATAAAGTAAGATTTTCGAGTACTGGAACAGAAGCAACAATGTACGCGATGAGAGCTGCTAGAGCATTTACTAAGAAAGATAAGATATTAAAATTTGAAGGCGGATTTCATGGAATGAATGATTATGCACTTCAAAGCATGATGCCAGTTGACCCTCATCAATTCCCTATCCCAAAATCAGACTCTGGAGGGATACCGGCAGCAGTATCAGAAACGATGCTTATAGCGCCATTTAATGATATTGAGGTCACGCAATCCATAATTGAAGAGCATAAGAATGAATTAGGAGGTGTCATTGTTGAGCCTTTTCAAAGACTATTGCCTCCAAAACCAGGATTCCTTGAAATGTTAAGGCAAATTACATTAGAACACGAAATCCCTTTGATATTTGATGAAGTAGTTACGTCTTTTAGATTTGCTTTAGGTGGAGCACAAGAATTCTATGGAATAACCCCTGATATCTGCTCACTAGGCAAAGCTGTCGCAGGAGGATTTCCACTTACTGCTGTCGGTGGCCGTGAAGATATTATGTCTCATTTTGACGCTTCTGCAGTGGATGCTGAAGAATGGTTGCCTCAAATTGGAACACTTAGTGGCAACCCAATTGCAGCAGTAGCTGGGCTTGCTACTGTTAAAATTCTAAAAAAACCAGGCACATATGAGCGGATGCATGAAATTGGCAATATAATAAAGACAGGACTTGAGAACACTCTTAAGGACGCGTCAATAAAATCTAAAGTAGTTGGTGTTGGGGTATTGTTTGATGTTTTTTTTACTGATGAGGAGATTGTCGATTATCGTTCAACTTTGAAAGCAGATAAGTCTAAATTAATGAAATTCAATCGTTTGTTAAGAGAAAATGGTATCTTTAAAGGAGACAGTAAATTTTACCTTTCAACGGAACACGATGAATCAGATGCTCAAGAAACAATTGAAGCTTTTAAGACAATTGTTGATAAACTAAGTTAAATAATTTTGTAATGGAGAATGTATGAAGGTCGGTGACATATCAATAAATGTGGTTACAGATGGAACTTTACTTTTGGATGGAGGAGCCCTTTTTGGGCCTGTTCCAAAGATCCAATGGGAAAAGAATCTAAAACCAGACAGAAGTAATAGGGTTAGAATTTCTTTAAATTGTATATTGATTCAATTAGGGTCTCAAAACATTTTAATAGATACCGGAATTGGAGCTAAACGTATGGAGAAACTCAAGGAGTCATACGCTGCTGCTGGTAATAAATTAATAAAAAATTTAAAGAGAGGGGGCTTAACCGCGAGAGACATAGATATAGTTGTCTTGACTGATTTGCGGTTTCATAGGGCTGGAGGGTGCACAAAAGTTGATAGGGTTGGCCAGACTCTTCCAGCTTTCCCAAAGGCAAAATATTTAGTTCAAAAAACAGCCTTAGAACAGGTAATTAATCCTAGCGAGCGTGGCGCCCCGCTATATCATAAAGATGACATTCTTCCCTTAATGGAAAAGGATTTGGTCGAAGTTATTGATGGTGACTACAAAATTGCACCTGGTATAACAACTTTTATGACAGATGGCCCTAGTGTCGGTCACCAGGTAGTGTTAATTGAGTCTGGTAGCGAGCGGATTGCATATGCAGGTGACTTGATGCCAACTTCATATCATTTGGCTCCAGGATGTATAAGCTCTTTAGATTACTCTCCCAATAAAACTTTAATTGCAAAACGCGAGGTTTTATCAATGGCAACAGATAAAGGTTGGTTGTTGGTATTTGGGAATGCTCAGGAAAACTATGCAGGATATGTTGAACAACGTGGCGGAAAGTATGGGTTACGAGCTATAGATATTTAATTATTGGATTATTTTACATTTTTTGAGTGGAGTTCATGATGGCAGGCTTATTAGCAAATATTGATCCTGATGGGTTATTAGAGTACTCGGTTGTTTATACAGACAGGTCTCTTAACCACATGTCGCAATCATTCCAAGGCATTATGAACGACGTGTCGAGATCACTTAAAAGTGTCTATAGCGCACAAGCAGCTATCGTTGTGCCTGGTGGCGGAACCTATGCAATGGAAGCTGTTGCTCGTCAATTTGCAACCAATCAAAATTGCTTAGTATTACGAAACGGTTGGTTTAGTTTTCGTTGGTCTCAAATCTTTGAAATGGGGAATATTTCATCTGAGGAGACAGTAATGAAAGCTTGCCGTGTCAGTAAAGGCGCTCAAGCACCATTTGCCCCAGCAGACATTAATGAAGTGGTAGACATGATTAAAACGCAAAAACCTAATCTGGTTTTCGCTCCTCATGTTGAAACATCATCTGGCATCATACTGCCTGATGACTATATCCGTTCTGTTGCCGAAGCTGTTCACTCAGTTGGCGGTATGTTTGTATTGGATTGTATTGCTTCAGGAGCTATCTGGGTTGACATGGAAGATAGTGGTGTAGATATATTAATCAGTGCTCCTCAAAAGGGATGGAGTTCCTCCCCTGCATTTGGGTTAGTGATGCTTTCAGCTAAAGCGAACGAGGCGATTAATAAAACTCAAAGCACAAGTTTTTCTTGTGACTTGCTTAAATGGCTGCAAATTATGCAAGCTTATGAAAATGGAACACATGCCTATCATGCCACAATGCCCACAGATGCAATTAAACGTTTTCGAGATACAATTATTGAAACGGCAGAGTTCGGTTTTGACAATGCTCGCAAAAAACAACAAGAGTTAGGTGATAAAGTTAGATTGTTACTTGAGAGTCACAATATCAATAGTGTTTCTGAAAAAGGTTATCAAGCACCAGGTGTTGTTGTTAGTTACACCAATGATAAAGAAATTCATAATGGTTCAAAATTCTCAAACGTTGGTATGCAAATTGCTGCAGGTGTCCCGCTTAAATGTGATGAAGGGGATGATTATCGAGCCTTCCGCCTTGGATTATTTGGCTTGGACAAGCTAAAAGATGTTGATGCTGCGGTTAAAAGACTTGAAGATGCTCTCAAACAAGTTGTTTAATCATCTGTTACTCTGCAAGCAAACAATTTAAATAACCGTTGGATTCTTCCTCAATCAGTACTCGGCTTATTGTGTTATACAGATCTCTTTCATCGCTTAGGCATACTCGAACATAGGTATCAGTAAGGCCTATCCATTTCCTATTCTTACGCCCTTCCCACAATACAGGTCTAATCTTGCCTATCAACTGTTTTTGATGAGCTCTACTTTTCTCATCGCCTAAACGAATTAACTCATTAACTCTAACTGATTTAACTGATGAAGCAATCTGGTCAGTTAAATGAGCAGCAGTAGTGCCAGGGCGAACTGAAAATGGGAAAACATGTAACTTCGAGAAACCAACCCTATTAACCACATCTACCGTATCTTCATAATCCTGTTCACTTTCTTCAGGGAACCCGACAATGATGTCAGTAGTAATTGAAAACTCCGAGAATTTAGACATCACAATTTCAACAGATGATAGGTATTCATCTCTCGTGTACCGCCTACGCATAAGTTTAAGAATTCTGTTACTTCCTGATTGCAAAGGTATATGCATGTGTGGACAGACTCTCGGGTTTTCCCATACTCTCAGTAGTTCAGAGTTAATTTCCTGGGGTTGAATAGAGGACACCCTTAGTCTTGCTAGAGTTGTGTTTTCTAATATGTGTTCTATAAGAAGATGTAATTTATTAGGTCCACCAGTTATATCAAACCCATAGGTGCCTAGTTGAGTACCTGTTAGTACAATTTCTTTATACCCAATTGTTTCCAATTTATTAATATTCGCAACTATCTCGTTTGCGGGAATACTACGCTCTCTTCCTCTCACCTTCGGAACTATGCAGTAAGCGCAGACCTGATCACACCCTTCTTGTATCTTTATGGATGCCCTGGTCTTAATTGTATTTAGATTAATAGGAATCTGATCGGTGCCCAAAGTACAGCTAACAAAGCCATCTCCTTGGCTTGCTATTATCTCGCTCACCAGGGTAGCTTTATTGGCATTGTTGGCAATAATATCTATTTCCGGGATTGCCGATAAAGCTTTAGCATCTCTGTCAACATAGCATCCAGTTGCAACTATAGTAGCTTTAGGGTTCTGCCTGCGAGCAGACCTGAGGCTCCGCCTTGCTTTACGATCTGCTATATGGGTGACTGTACAGGTATTTACTATATAAATATCTGTTGGTTGACCAATTTCCACAAGCTTAAATCCAGCTTCTATAAACTGTAAAGCTAATTTTCCTGAATCAGCTTGATTCAATTTACACCCATGGGTTTCAATTGATACTTTAGTTTCTAGTGTGGTATTCATTTTATTTTAATTAAAAGCGCTAAACCAGAATAATAACTCCGTATAATTATAACTGGGTTATATTTTTACAAGACTGTTATAATCCTCATCTACGCCTTTACCTGTTTAGTTTGTGAATAATAACGCAATAACAGTAAATAGTAATTAAGGTGAAATCCTTTATTAGTTAGAATCGGTTGTGTTTGTAAACATGCTTACTAATAAGTTTGGAGATATTAATAATTATGTCAAACCGTGTATTCGTCACAGGTTTGGGAGCAATAAGCCCCGTTGGATTGAATGTAACAGATACCTGGAAATCATTGATTTCTGGAAAGTCTGGCATCGGAAAAATAACATCATTCGATACGGAAAATTTTAAAACCAAGATAGCAGCAGAGGTGTCTGGCTTTGAACCTGCAGATTATATTGAAAAGAAACAAATTCGACGTTTAGATCGGTTTGTTCAATTTTCAATAGCAGCTGCTTTACAAGCTGTGAACCATGCTAATCTAGAAATAAACTCGAACAACTCAATTAGAATTGGAGTAATGATTGCTAGTGGGATAGGCGGCATAATAACTATTTCAAATCAACTTCAAGTACTCAATGAAAAAGGACCAAATCGCGTTTCTCCATTTTTCGTTCCAATGATGCTTCCTGATATGGCATCTGGACAAGTATCTATGACAATTGGTGCTCGTGGGCCTAGTATAGCCACGGTTTCGGCATGCGCCAGTGGAGCTGATTCAATCGGTGCAGCATTTAATCAATTACAGATAGGAGATTTAGATATCATAATTGCAGGTGGTACAGAAGCATCCATTTGTCCAATTGGAATAGCTGGTTTCAATGCATGCCATGCTCTTTCAACTAATAATGATAATCCTGAACTGGCATCTCGTCCATTTGATGCGAAGCGGGACGGGTTCGTCTGTGGAGAGGGATCAGGAGTACTAGTACTAGAAACTTTAAACAGTATGGAAAAACGATCTGCTGAACCCATAGCAGAGTTAGTGGGTTATGGAGCATCTGCAGATGCTCACCATGTAACTCAGCCCGCCCCAGGGGGCGAGGGTGGTGCCAGAGCAATGAAAACTGCTTTAGGCAAGGCAAAAATTGATCCCAGTGAAATTGATTACATTAATGCTCATGGAACTTCAACACCTGTTAACGACAAATATGAAACGCTGGCTATGAAAGCGGTATTTGAAGATTATGCATACAAAATCCCGATAAGTTCCACAAAATCTATGACAGGGCATCTTTTAGGTGCATCAGGGGCTCTAGAAGCAGTTATTTCAGTTCAAGCCATAAAAAATAACATTATTCCACCAACAATAAATTTACAAAACCCAGATCCTGAATGCGATCTTGATTACACTCCAAATAAGGCTAAGAAAACTGACGTTGATTCAGTAATAACTAATTCATTTGGATTCGGAGGGCATAATAGCTCTCTTGTTTTTAAAGGTATTGATTCCTAGAAACCTTATTTTGAAAATTATAGATCAAACAATATCATTTGATGAAAAGAATAATCCTGTAGATTCAGAACCATGGCGCATTAAACAGGTATACCCTGACGACCTTGAACGTACTTTTGGTCGTCCAAAATTACAAGCTGTGTTGCTATTAAATAGACAAATCAAATCATCCTTTGACGCTGAGTCATATCTGGCTTCAGATGAACGATTAAGTTGCGATTGGAAATTACTACCAAATATAGATAATGCTATCAAACTAGTAGCCGATGCAATAAGTTCAGGAGATTTGATTGCTATATATGGTGATTTTGACGTTGACGGAATATCGGCCACTGCTGTTTTAAGTGAAATATTGACTTGTATCGGTGCTTCCGTTACTACATATATACCTCACAGGGTCACCGAGGGGCACAGTTTAAACACGGAAGCCATCACTCATCTCGCTTCACAAAACGTGAAACTTATCATCACAGTAGACTGTGGAACCACAGCGTATAAAGAGGTGAGTTTCGCCAAAAGTCTTGGCATGAAAGTGGTAGTAACTGATCATCACATTGGAAATGAACCTATGCCTGATGATGTCCCGGTTGTTAACCCTGGGTTGCCCGAATCGATATATCCATTTAAAGACCTGACTGGAGCAGGTGTCGCATTAAAATTTAGCGAAGCATTATGTGTGAAATATGATATAGAAATGCCGAAACATCTTTACACATTAGCTGCACTTGGAACAATTGCAGACATAGGTCCATTAACTGGTGAAAATCGATTTATTGTGAAAAATGGTCTTTTAAATCTTGGTGACACTGACCATATTGGTCTCAAAGCCCTTGCTCGAAAGGCTAACTGTAATTTAAAAACTATTACTGCAAGAGACCTCTCATTCACATTAATACCTAGACTTAATGCCGCTGGACGGCTTGGCAGCGCCGACACTAGTTTAGAAATTTTAATTACAAAAGATATTGATAAAGCAGAGGCATTATCTGAGCAGCTAGAACAAATTAACGTTGTTCGCAGAAACTTGTCCACTAAAGCAATTAAACTGGCTAAAGATTTGGTTAGAGATAATAAATTATCTGATGACCCCGCTCTTTTTCTATGCACCCCTGACTGGCATCCAGGTGTTTTAGGATTGATTGCGGGCAAACTAAGTGAGGAATATCGGAGACCGGTTGTGGCTGCATGCGTAGAAGGTGAGAATGTAAGGGCTAGTATTAGAAGCCCAAAAGGGTATGAAGTATTGCAGGGTTTACTAGACACAAACATAAATTTTTTAAAAATCGGAGGCCATAGCCAGGCAGCTGGCTTTACTTTGCAATGTTCAGAAATTGATTCTTTTAAGGCTAGATTTTTAGATGCCATAAAAAAACAAGTAGTAGATTCTTCCACCAGTAAACCAATTGAATATGAATCTGAAGTAATGCTTGCTGAAATTGACAAGGTGAATTTAAAATTTTTTAAATCTTTGGAACCATTTGGAAAAGCGAACCCACAACCAGTCTTTTTAAGTCGTGGATTAAATGTTTATCAATCAAGGACTGTAGGTAAAACAGATGCACATATAAAACTTATCGTGGGAGAGGGTTCAATACGATTTGACGCTATTGGTTTCGGTTTAGGGTTAAAATACCACGATCTTGGCAATAAAATAGATGCCATTTATAAGCTTAGTGAGAACCACTGGGCCGGTAAAACAACAATTCAGCTACACCTGATAGATTTTATTTCTGTATAGTTCCCTAACTATCATTTCTTCTGCGCTTAGCTCTAGTTGATCTAGAGTCCGCGTTCAATATGGATGTTATTGGAATATTTTCTATAATAGCCGGAGGCGAAACAAACCTTGCTTTGTACGCTAGGATAGGAATAGTAACCGCTAGGCATACTAGTGCTATATAGTGAGCTTCTTGCATACCAAAGGCCCAAATGCGATCTTCCCTGGCAAATGTAATTGCAAACCTTGAAATAGAGTAAAGTGAGAGATAGATACACCACAACATTCCTGAAGGTTTCACGCGATTTCGAAGTGTCCATAAAATAGCAATGATAATTGTGTTGCCGAGAATCTCGTAGAATATTACTGGCTCTGAGCCAGTGCCAAATCCCGAAGCACAGTTTTGAGCTAAACTTTGCGGGTGAGTCCAAGCAAAGCTTAGGAAATGACTAGCGGACCTTGCACAGTGTTCACCATTTGCTATATCACCCAACCTTCCAATAGTTTGTGCTAGAAGAAGAGCCGGTGCTGTTAGATCCATAAGGACGCCCCAATGGGCTTTTGGTACTCTTTGTATAGCCAGATAGGCTACCCCACCCAAAAATCCACCTAAAATACCGCCCCATACTCCAATACCTCCACTCCAAATCGCTATTATACGTTCAGGGTTACTTCCGTAAAAATCCCAATAATCAATGACATGAACTATTCTTGCGCCTATAAAACCACCTAAAACACACCAGATTGCAAGCGAGTACACATCGTCTGATGAAATTCCTTTCATCGGAGCCCATCGTGCTACCAAATATACAGCTGTTATTACCCCAACTAAACTAAAGATACCATGCCAAGCTAAAGCTAAGTTAAGTCCATTTTGGATAGTGAACAGATTTGGTCCAACCGATATTTCTATCATAAATTAATTTTAAGGGCCTTTTTAATTTGAGATTTTCCTAAATGTCTTCCAGATACTTTGAGTAATCATATCAATGTATCATTATTTTAAAAGTAGAAATCGATCTCGATTCCATGGCTATTGAATAGATTAAGCTAAAAACGTTCGATTTGTGAACCTGAGCGTCATAGGTTTTTATATATCTAATAAACGAAAATATATGTCGTGAATTCACAAAACATCAGAGGGAAAGCTTTCATTGGGTTAACTTTGTTTTTGTCCTATCTCAAGGTAGAACGAGGGGTTTCAACTAATACATTAGACGCATATAGATCAGACATATCTCAATTAATAACTTTTTATTCTAAAACAATCCCTGATTTTTCTGAAAAAGATTGGGACTGGTCTGAAATAGGTCCGAAAGACATAAAGGACTACATATTTAATTTGAACCAAAATCAGTACAGCGTATCAACAAAGGCTAGAAAGATAGCATCCACGAATTCGTTGTTTAAATTTTTGTTTGATGAGAACGAAATACAAACTGACCCTTGTGAGCATATCTCCACACCTAAATTACCAAGAACTCTCCCGTCTATATTGTCTGAGGACGAGATAAATACATTATTTGATTCTATAAAAGGAACTAAAATTGATGATTTACGGGATAGAGCAATGTTTGAATTGATGTACGCTTCCGGAATTAGGGTGAGCGAATTAATATCATGCGACACAGACAGTATTGATATTGACCAAAATTCCATAAGAGTTATAGGTAAGGGCTCTAAAGAAAGAATGTTGCCAATTCATTCCGGGGCTACAAATTTAGTTGCTGAATACATCACAGATGGCCGGCCAGCCAGATTAAATGGATCTTCAGAGAAGGCCTTGTTCTTAAACAAGAATGGTAAACGCCTGACGCGGCAAGGATTTTGGCTTATACTCAATAGAAGGAGTTCTAAAGCGGGATTAACAAGGGAAGTTAACCCACATTTGCTAAGACATAGTTTTGCAACTCATTTACTAAAAGGTGGTGCTCCCTTGAGACATGTGCAAGAGTTGTTGGGGCACTCGGATATATCAACGACTCAGATCTACACTCATTTAAGTAATGATCATCTTAGACAGGAATATAATAAGGCACACCCGAGATCTTGAAATTAACAAGGAATTATATAAATGGCAAAAAAAGGTAAAAAAGTAGCTTCGAAGCAAGCAGGTATGAAAGCTCGTAAAAAAAACAGAGATGTTTCAACTCGTTTGACAGAAGCACAAACTTCATCTCCATTCATTAGTGAAAAAGAAACCAAGTCGACTGATAACAATCAGTCGGTTAACGAGTCGCATAAAGTTCCGATAACCCGCTCACCGAAACTTGAAGTCCAACCTAAAACAAGTGGAGTTATCCAATCGGTCGCATTCTCACATTTACGAGTTGAGTTACTTCATATAACTTGTATCACTGTAGTTCTGGCTGCTGTTTTAGCAGCTTTAACCATAGTTTTAAATTAATACTGTATTATTCAAAAAATCCATTTATGTTTTAACGCTCAGTATTAAAGTTAATTTGTATGAGTAATTTCTCGGAAAGATTGACTCGTTTACCAGTACAGCCTGGCGTATATCTAATGAAAGACATTTCAGGCAAAGTGCTTTATATTGGCAAAGCATCTGCTCTTCGTAATCGAGTGCGTTCATATTTCCAGAAAAAAGCAAATTTACCACCTAAAATTAAACGTATGGTGTCAATGATTAATGATTTCGAATTCATTGTTACCGAATCAGAGTTAGAGGCTTTTTTACTAGAAAGCAACTTAATTAAACAGTACCAACCTAGGTTTAACGCGCGTCTTAAAGATGGAAAGTCATATCCATTTATAAAAATAGATACATCAGAAGCATTCCCTCAAGTATATATAACAAGAAAGCCAAATGATGATGGTTCGAGGTATTTTGGACCTTTTGCAAATGCGGGAAGCGTTCGTAGAACGTTAGGGTTATTGAAAAAGTTATTCCCATATCGGTCCTGTACCAAACATATTTCTGGCACTGATGAACGACCTTGCCTTGATTTTCATATTAATCGCTGTGTAGGCCCATGTATAGGTGCAGTAGATGTTGACGGATACGATGACATCATTCAACAAGTAATTTTGTTTATGGAAGGCAAAACAGCTGATGTAACAAAAAAAATACGGGAAAATATGTTATATGCATCAGAGCAACTTGATTACGAAAAAGCTACGGTATTAAGAGACCAATTAACTGCAATTGAACAAATACATGAAAAGCAAAAAGTAATCAATATTTCAACGGAAAACATCGATGTTATAGGTGGAGCAAAATATCGTGATCAGTGCAGGATTGAGGTTTTCTTTATAAGAAAAGGAAAATTAATTGGAAGAGATCAGTTTATTATGCAAGGGACTAGCGAAGATTCCGAAAGTGAAATATTGTCTGCATTTATAACACAATTTTACTCTCATGCTCATTACATACCATCAAAAATTTTAATACCTGAAAAAGTAGCGAATATCGATTCGATAGAATCTTGGCTAACTACTAAAAAATCTTCAAAAGTTAAAGTAACTGTTCCCTACCGTGGGGAAAAGAAAAGATTGCTTGAGATGGTGAAGGAAAACGCGGAACGTGGTCTTGAGCAATTAAAGCTTAAAGAAATTGAAGAAGGTTCAACCGATGAAGCTTTATCTCAATTACAGGAGGCTCTAAACCTGCCGAAGCTACCATGGAGAATTGAAACCTATGACATATCTAACATACAGGGTTCAAATTCAGTCGGTTCAATGGTGGTTTTTGAAAATGGTAAACCTTTTAAAAGTGACTACCGTAGATTCATAATAAGAAATGTTGAAGGTATTGATGATTATTCTATGATGAAAGAAGTTCTTACACGAAGATTTAAAAAACTAAAAGATAATTCTACCCAAAGTAATGCGTGGGTAAAAAGTCCGGATCTTGTTTTGATAGACGGAGGCAAAGGTCATTTAAGCGCAGCTTTACAGGTATTCCTTGAGCTTGGGATAAAAGATATCTCTTTAGCTAGTATTGCAAAACAACAGGAAGAAATATTTGTGCCAGAAACACCTGAGCCAATTATTTTAGATCGTAGGTCACAAGCTCTATATTTACTTCAGCGTTCCCGCGATGAAGCTCATCGGTTTGCGATTACCTTTCACAGAAAAAGACGCTCTAAATCATCAACTACATCAAAATTAGATTCGATTCCCGGGATAGGTGTTGAAAGACGAAAACAATTATTACGTAAGTTCGGATCAACGAAGATGATTGAAGAGGCCCATATAGATGATATTGCATCCTTACCAGGGTTTAATATATCGTTAGCGGGTCGCATAAAAGATAGACTTTAAAATATTTAATAGGATAAACCACCATGGAAACTCACGTAATAATAGGTTTTAAAATAAAACCTGATCAAGTAGATAAATTCACAACACACATCAAGAAGATTATCCCTGACACACGTTCTTTTGAAGGTTGTATAGATGTTGGGTTTTACTTTAATTCAGACGACGAAAACGACCTAGTGGTATTCGAAAGCTGGGAATCCAGAGCTCACTACGAGAAATACTTCGCATGGCGAACTGAGACTGGTGCACTGGGTGCAATAGCCAGTTATTTGGATGACGAGCCTTCCATTAGGTACCTAACTAAATCAGATATATAAGCTATAAAGCCGGTTTAGTTAGATTTTGAGTCGTCTTTACCCATTCCTAGGAATGGCTTAAGCATCTCGGTGAATTCCATCGGGAATATGAATTTACTCGATGCACTCGCACCCAACTCACTAAGTGTTTCGAAATATTTGAGGCTCATTGTTTTGCTATCTATGCCTTTAGCAATCTTCGAAACATTACTCAACTCATCAGCTAAACCTTGCCCTCTTAGCTTCATTGCCTGTTGATCGCCTTCGGCAGTTAATATTTCGCTTTGCCTGACTCCCTCTGCTTTAAGAATAGCTGATTGCTTTTCACCTTCTGCTGTCGTTATAGCAGCCTTTTTAATTCCTTCAGCCTCGATAATCGCAGCTCTTCTTACGCGTTCCGCTGACATCTGCCGATTCATTGCTTCCTGAATATCTGGAGGAGGTTCGATTTCTCGAATTTCAACCTGCGTAACTTTAATTCCCCACCTGTCAGTGACCTCATCCAATCTAGCTCTTAAAGAGCTGTTGATATGTTCTCTCTTGGCCAAAACGTCATCAAGGCTCATCTCTCCGATCACCGCCCTAAGAGTAGTTGTAGCCATTCCTACAACAGCTGATCGAAAATCCATTACTTCTAGGATCGATTTCTCCGCTGCCACAACCCTCATATATAACAGAAAGTCTATATCAATCGGTGCATTGTCTTCCGTAATAGCAGTTTGCCTCGGGATATCAATGACAATTTCCCTCATGTCCAACCTTGCTGTGGAATGGAAAGGCCAAATTAGTAGATGAAGTCCACCAGGTTTAAGGCCTCTAAATTTGCCCAGCCAGAAAACCCCTAAGCTTTCGTATTGTTGTACAACTGTCAAATATGGAATCATAAATCCTCCGTCAGTTTGTAATTTATTACCAAGTTAAGTTCAAAACTATCATATAAGGCATGCCGAAATCTACGGACTTAGTGAAATTTAGGTGTCGAGCTTTACAATTACGCCTAATCATAAACCTTTACTTTCAAAATTAGTTTATCTTTGTTAGTAACGACTACCAAAGAGCTGGACTTTATCAAGACCCTACCTATGCTATCAGCGAACCATTCTTCACTCGACAAATAAATGGAACCGGTCGGATTTAAATCTGTAATTACTTTGGCGTGTTGTTTATTAGCAACTTTTTTGTAAGAGCTATATCGGCATTTAGAACTTAGCTGTTGTAATAGTTCTTAGAGTTTTATTAAACCATACCAAGTTCTGATTCGACTTCCCCTAGAACTTCATCTACAGCCTGCATAAATTGGTCTATTTCAGATCTTGTTACACAGAGTGGCGGACTAAAGCAAAGCAATCCACGGGGACGTATTATCATTTTACGTTCAGCAAATTTATTAGCCATTATTTTCTCGACGTTAACTTCTTTAGGAAAGCGTTCTTTTGTCACTTGGTCCTTTACAAGATCCATTGCTGTCATTAAACCAAGGCCCCTAACATTCCCTACCATCTTATGTTTAGATCCAATACTCAACATCTGCTCCATAAGATATTCTCCGAGTTCAGCTGCTCTGTCTACTAGATTTTCTTTTTCAATAATATCGATGTTTGCAAGGGCCGCAGCCGCTAGTACAGGGTGACCGCCAAATGTTAACGTTTGAGCGAACACGTTATTCTCTCCAGCAAAGGCATTTGCGATTTTTGGAGTGACTATCGTTGCAGCCAGCGGCACATATGCACTGACAATTCCCTTAGCCATGGTCATAATATCAGGTACTGTATTCCAGTGGTTGATACCAAACCATTTTCCTGTTCTGCCAAAACCCGTAATAACCTCATCAACTATCATTAATACGCCGTATTTATCACAGATCTCCCTAACCATTGGCCAGTATTCAGGACTAGGTACTGCGCAGGCATCATAGGCAGTATCTGCGCAAAATGCTTCCCCAATAAATGCTGCTACAGTATCTTCTCCATGAAAAAGTATCAGGTCTTCAACTGACTTTGCAGCATTTATAGCGATTTCAGATGGACTATTACCCGGAACCTCTGGGCGATATGAATTTGGCTGTGCTGCGTATAACATCCCTGGCACAGCTGGCTCATAATCAACTCTACTTCCCAGGCCTCCATATCCTCCAAGCCACTGTGTAACGCCTAAAGCACCATGATATGATCCACGACGAGATATTATTTTATATTTGGTATGATTTCCATTCCGTTTATGATAAGCCCTAGCGATTTTTACAGCAGTTTCATTTGCTTCAGAACCTCCTGTTGACAACCATGATCTTTCCAATTCCCCAGGCGTAAGTTCGGCAAGTTTTTTGCTTAATCTTGCAACAGGCTCAGTGGTTGTACCTCGAGGCGTGAAGCTAATTTTATTGATCTGGTCTCTAACTGCATCGGCTATTTCTGTGCGACCATACCCCACGTTCACGCATAAGTATCCGCCGTTTACATCCATCCATTCATTGCCATCTGTATCAACAACAGTAAGTCCCTTGCCTTCTTTGATAATAATTGGATCGCCTTCTTCTGCCATCTCAATCCAACTCCTAACATGCATCCAATTATGCTTTAGAGAGGACTTCCTTAATGCTTGGGTTTCTGGTGTTTGTGGATTAGTGTTAGAAATCATTATTTAACTCCTAGCTGTTGTTCTATAGCTTCTAAAGACGCATCTATTCCGTCAACGATTTCATCGCAGTCAGACTGAGTAACACAAAGAGGAGGGCCAACCGTTACAACGTTTCCATCACTTTGTAATATTAGGCCGTTTCTTCGAAATTCCTTGTTGATTCTGCCTGCAACATCGACATCTTTAGGGAATTTTGCTTTTGTGTCACGATCAGCAACTAATTCGACACCAATCAACAATCCTATCCCTCTTACATCTCCAATTACGGGATGTTTTTTCATCAAACCGGTCAGACCTTTTTTAAGATACTCGCCTTGTATCCTTGAATTTTCTACCATATTTTCTGATTCTATTATTTCGATTGTTTTTAAAGCGGCTGCCGCGGAGACTGGATTACCAGCTGAAGTTACAGCATGCCAGATGGGCTCACTGCCGAATTGATCTGCTATGCGTTCGCTAACTGAGGTTACTGCTA
>QGNM01000019.1 GCA_003228095.2 Chloroflexota bacterium
GAGAGACGTAAAAGATTACTGCGCAGTTAAAGCTCCATCTATAGATAGACACGAACCGGTAACATATGATGATGCATCAGACCATAAAAATGTAACTAATCCAGCAATACTTTCTGGAGTTCCTAATTGTTTGATTGGGTGAAAATCTCGTGCTTTTTTCCACGCTTCAGAATTTTTACCATATGTTTGATTGAACATAGGAGTTTCCACACCGCCAGGACAAACGGCATTTATGCGGATTCCTTTATCGGCGTAGTCTAAAGCAGCGCTTTTTGTCAGTCCGTTCAAACCATGTTTATTAGCTGTGTAAGTAGTATGACCTTTCGTTCCAATTAATCCGTTTGCGGAGGACATATTGACAATGCTTCCTCCACCTTTAGATAACATATGTTGAATTTCATGCTTCATGCACAAAAATGGAGCAGTTAAATTTACTGACATCATATGATTCCAATCATTGGTATCATATTCATGCAGAGGTACGTGTGGACTTAACCCTATGGCTGAGTTATTACAAGCCAAATCAACTTCGCCGTATTTTTCTATCGTTTTTTCAAACAAACTGTCAATTTGTTTCGGATCTGACATGTCTGCCTTGATGAATGACGCCTCTCCACCTTTACTTAAAATGTAATCAACTGTTTCTTTGCCAGTTTTTTCGTCTCGCGCTCCTATTACAATTTTTGCTCCTTCACTGGCCGCTCTAATTGAAATTGCTTTTCCAATCCCAGAGTTGCCACCAGTTATCAACGCCACTTTATTTTTTAATAATTCTGTCACTGTTTTCTCTTGTGTTTTAATTTTAGATAAATATTTACATTAATTAACTTGTCATTATCGTGCTAGCATTCCTGCATCTACCGGCATCGTAGATCCGTGTACGAAAGATGCATCTTTCGTACATAACCAGACAACCATCTCTGCAACCTCATCGGCAGTTCCATATCTTTTCATCGGTACACCTGATTTCCATTCTTCATATAACTCTGGATGATCATCCCAAAATGGTTGGTTAATTTGTGTGTCGATGATGCCTGGAGCTACACAATTAATGCGAATTCCCTTGGCTCCATACTCAAGTGCGGCGCTTTGTGTAAAACCAACCACCGCATGTTTACTTGCCGCATATATAGAAAGCCCTGCGCCTCCAACCAAACCTGCCTGTGAAGCTGCATTTACGATACAGCCACTTTGCTGTTCCAGCATTATTGGGATTTCGTATTTCATACATAGCCAAACACCTTTTGAGTTTATGTTCATAACTTTGTCATAATCTTCTTCGGTACATTGATCGATTTGTTTATCAAACAGTCCAATACCTGCATTGTTAAATGCAAAATCCAACCTATTGTGCGACTTTATAATCTGGTCTATTAATGATTTTACTTCGGCTCCGTTTGACACATCGGCACGAATAAAATGAGCTAACCCTCCATTTTCTATAATTTCAGATACAGTTTTATTTCCCGAAATTTCATTGACATCTGAACAAATTATTTTCGCCCCTTTTTCTGCAAATTTTATTGCACTTGCTCTACCGATGCCGGTTGCCGCGCCAGTTACTAAAGCAACTTTTCCAGAAAATTCTTTATCTTCCAATTTCTTATAACCTCTACGAACTTAATTTTGATAACTATCTCTAATGCTGGTATCAAAGTACTACGACACTTCTAAGCACTTCTCCACGCTGCATCTTTTGAAAAGACTGCTCCACCTCATTTAGTGATATTCTCTCGGAAACAAATTTTTCCAGTGGTAGCTTGCCTTGTAAATACAGATCTATATAAACTGGGAAATCCCTCGTAGGCAAACAATCCCCATACCAAGACGATTTTAGACTACCACCTCGTCCAAAAACGTCCAACAAAGGCAATTCTATTTTCATATCTGGGGTAGGGACTCCTACAAGGACTACTATTCCAGCCAAGTCTCTGCAATAAAAAGCCTGTTCATATGTAAGAGGGTTCCCCACTGCTTCTATGGCGACGTCGACCCCATTACCGTTAGTCAATTTCCTAATTTCGTCCACCGGGTCCTGCCCAATAGAATTGACCGTATGTGTAGCGCCAAATTCTTTAGCCCACTTAAGTTTCCTATCGTCTATATCGACCGCTATGATTGTGTGAGCTCCAGCCAACTTGGCTCCTGCGATGGCGGCATTTCCAACCCCACCGCACCCTATAACTGCTACGGAATCTCCCCTAGACACGTTACCTGTGTTGATTGCGGCGCCTAGACCTGCCATAATGCCGCATCCTATTAATCCCGCTGCCGCTGGGTCCGCGTCCGAATTAACTTTAATCGCTTGACCTGCGCCTACAAGCGTAAGTTCTGCAAAAGCACCTATGCCAAGTGCAGGCGATAAGGGGGTTCCATCAGCTAACGTCATTTTCTGGGTCGCATTGCGACTTTCGAAACAATACCAAGGGCGGCCTCTGCTACAAGATCTGCAGGTGCCACAAGGTGAGCGCCACGCCAATATCACGAAATCTCCAGGAGCGACGTTTTCTACTCCTGGGCCGGTCGAGAAAACAACTCCAGCAGCCTCATGTCCAAGAAAGAATGGAAAATCATTGGAGATAGATCCCTCCCTGTAATGTAAATCTGTATGACATACACCACACGCCTTCACTTCCACCAACACCTCGCCTGGCCCGGGGTCAGGAACCAACACCTTCTCTAGCGTAACAGGTTCCTTTTTGGATTTTGAGATAATGCCCTTTACTTCGTGCACCGTGATATGCCTCCTAATTGCTGACCATCATATTTCTATCCAGGCTTTTTATAAAGATAGCTAGACTTAATACTCTATAGGTCTATTTGTCCTCGTTGCGTAAGTAGTTCCGATCTGATCTCGTCAACTAATATTGATTCATCGGGGAATTTTCCAGTTTCTAACTTGGAATACATTAACTTATAGCCCACTGAAACTTCAAAAGCTCCTCCATCAGCTGGAATTAATGAAATCCCACTGATATCCCAGGAACATAGGCTCATAAGTTGTTTTGACAGGCTAACTGCCTGCGGAACATAATCTCAGGGGACACAATATTCAATACTAATTAACGGCCTAACTTTTACATCTCCAAGCATGAATTTCTCCTAACTCTTGCATCGTATATGTTGGATTAAAATCTAATTTTTGTAAGTTTAAAGTCAGAAAGGGTTCTTTTACAAGAGAGCTTTAACAAGTTTCATGAACCTTTCCATCTTAAGAATGGTTTCATCTATGTCTTTGCCTTTATAGTCTAGTGTTAAATAACTGACCCCAATTTCTCCCAAGTTATATATATCGTCTGCAACTTGTGCTGGTTCGCCTGTCAACATTTTTCTATTCCCATTTTCATCAAATGTGGGGTTAGTATCTGAGTACCACATTTCAGCACTTAGGGCGACAATTATTGTTTTAATATTTCGGTCAGTTTCATTTAACTTAGAGTTTAATTCACCGATACCATTTTTCAAACGATCGAGCGTATCTAATGGATATTGTGGGTTGTTTCCAAATGGGTACCAGGCATCTCCATAATTTGCCGCTCTTCTAATTGCAGCTGGACTCTCCCCGCCAATCCAAATTGGAGGGTAAGGCTTTTGAATAGGTTTGGGCTCAAAGTAAATGTCTGAAAAAGAGACGTGCTCGCCTTTGAATGTAGGGTTTTTAGCGGTCCATAGCTCTATGAAGGCATTAATATATTCGTTAGTTACGGCGCCGCGCTTTTTAAAAGTATCCAGCCCCAGTGCTTCAAATTCCTCCTCCATCCATCCAGCACCGCAACCTACAATTAATCGGCCATTAGAAAGGACGTCGATTGTTGCTAATATTTTCGCCGTCAGAACTGGTTGTCGATATGGCAAGATACACACCGAACTTAAAAGGTTGATTTTGGATGTATGGGCAGCCAAATAAGCCAGTGTTGTAAGCTGTTCGAAGTGTAATCCCTCGTCATCTTTCCCCTGGCCTTCTTTGCTGTTCCATTCCCCTAGGAAAGCTCCCGAGTCACTATATGGGTAGCTTGATTGAATCGATCTTGGAATAACTAAGTGGTCCCCAATATGCAAATAATCAAAACCTAGTTGTTCTCCGTGGTTTGCAACCCGCACCAAATTGTCAGGACCCGCAAAAAGACCAGATGTAGGAACTTCGAAACCAAATTTCAATTTATCACCCGCGAAATTATTTCCGTGCTAAAAACTTCCATTCGTTCTTTAGATTCTCCTGTTGATGAAGAAAGTAAATCAAATCCGAGGACATCAATTAAAAGGTAATCGACTCCGACTTCTTTAAGTTGGCCAATGTCAGACGCTATTTGATCAAAACTGCCCGTTAAAATAGTTCTATTACTACTCTCAGTTGTATGGGCTTTTCTTTCGTCATACCAACTGGCAGCGTAGGCTAGTGATATGGATTCAGGATCCCTGCCAACTTCATAGGCGTTTTCTTTAACTTTCTCAAAGTAGCTGTAAAGTTTTTCCGGTTTTTGCAATCTGTGTTTTGGATTATTGCCTATTGGATACCAAACATCTGCATACTTTCCAGCTCGCCTTAAAGCAGCAGGGCTTTCTCCTCCGGTCCATATTGGTGGGTGGGGTTTTTGCATTGGTTTTGGTTCAAAAGCTATGTTGCTAAAAGAGACATGATCACCTTTGAAGGTTGGATTATTAGATGTCCACATTTCTTTAAAGGCGGAGATGTATTCATCCGTAACACCACCTCTTGATGCATAGCTATTCAATCCCATGGCCTTGAACTCTTCTTCCATCCATCCAGCGCCAAGTCCTATTAGCAATCTGCCTTTTGACAGTACATCAATGGTTGCTAATACTTTACCTGCATGTATCGCTGATCTGTATGGAGTCACCATTACACTGGTTAAAAGTTGGGCTTTAGACGTCGCTCCTGCAATAAAAGCAAGAGTCGTTAGTTGTTCTAAGCAGTCTCCAATAAATTCACCTCCAGGAAATTCACCTGAATCGGTATAAGGGTAAGTTGATGATATATCTCGAGGCATAACTATATGGTCCGACACCGCCATAAATCCAAATCCTAAAGATTCACCTTGCTTAGCAAGGCTGATAAGTCCTTCTCGGGTGGAAAGAGGTCCTCTATTGGGAAGTACAAAGCCAAATTTCATGTTGATAAATCAACTCAACGATAATGCTATATTTATATACTGTCAACAGCTTGACACTTAAGAACACCAGTGCTAAATTCTACTTAGAACATCCGTGCTCAAAACATGAGTCTGGTTCAATTGACTCCAAACAATAACTTTAATTCGATACTAAATGAAATCAAATAAGGAATTAAATATGATTAATAAGTTATCCGAAAGACAAGAAAGCATTTTGATATTTATTAAGGATTTTCTAGATGAACACTCATACCCTCCAACAGTAAGAGATATACAAACGGGTTGCAGTATTAGTTCTACGTCGGTTGTTGACTACAACCTTCGCATTTTACAAAGAGATGGGTATTTAAAACGAGAAACGGAAGTTTCTCGAGGCATAGAGCTACTGGGATCGAATAAACCCAAAGTTCAAAACCTCATTACTGTACCTATATTGAGCAACATAGCAGCTGGAGAACCTTTACCTGTTAACACTCAAGAAAATTGGAATAATGAAAACACTGAAACATTAGATTTGCCAAGCTTTTTAGTTAACGGAAAAGAAAATGTTTTTGGAGTACGAGTTAAAGGTCAGTCTATGATGGATGCTTTTATTACGGATGGAGATTTAGTTCTATTGGAGCCTGTGCAGAATGCAGCTAATGGTGAAATGGTTGCGGCGTGGATTCAAGATAATCAAGAAGTGACACTAAAACATTTTTATTTAGAAAACGGCATTGTTAGGTTGCAACCAGCTAATCCCAATATGGACCCTATATATGTCCCTGCTGATAAGGTTTCTGTACAGGGTCGTGTTGTGGGAGTCATACGCTCTGTTAACTAAATTAATTTAGCTTGAAAATAAAGTTTAATTTGAGACCAGGGTTACAAGATGTCCGAACTTTCTGATGCTCGATTTCTTAAAGACCTACCTAATTTCGATAACCATATTCCTAACTCGAATAAGATTATTATTGGCACTGCTACTAATGTTTGGTTTATTGGGTCAAAAGTAGGAGTTATAAGCGCCCCCAGTACAAAGGCAATAACAACTGCATATTTTCGTCTTCGAGCCAGCCATTCTGGGCTAACAATTCCAATACGTGCAAGAAAAAACAATACTACAGGTGTTTCAAAGACAATTCCCATCCAAAATAACAAGGATAACATCAGATTCACGTAGGAACCGATTCGTGGCATCGGAGTAGCTATTTCACTACCAAAGTTTAGTAAAAAGTGAACTGCAGGAGGAAAGATGATTCTGTAACCAAAGGCAGCTCCTATAACAAAAACAATTAAACTGACGGGTAAAAGAACATAAAGATATCGACGCTCATTAGGTTTTAATCCTGGCGCTAAAAATAGAACGAATTGAAATAATACAAAGGGTAAGGAGGCTGCAATTCCAACTGTTAATGAAGCCTTCATAGCTATTCCTATGAATTCTGTTAAATCAAGGTATACAGGTTTTCCTGCTGGAACATTGGCAAACCCTTGGGCTGGTTCCATCAATAAAGTTAAAATCTGTGTGTGAAATACAAAGGCCAGAACGGTTGTTAGAAATATGAACCCTGCTGACCACATAAGCCTTTTACGGATTTCTATGACATGTTGCCCCATATTCATTTCATTAGGTTTATTTGCCAATTATCT
Organism: Chloroflexota bacterium; assembly: GCA_003228095.2. Lineage (GTDB taxonomy): Bacteria > Chloroflexota > Dehalococcoidia > Lucifugimonadales > UBA2962 > UBA2962. The sequence goes on from QGNM01000019.1 coordinate 6,765, forward strand.
AATCCTTTTCATTTTCATTGGCTTTATCTGATTTGATCGGGTCGGGCTTACTTAATAAAGAAGCTGGGTTTTCAGGCTGGTCTTCGACATCTATTTCGTCTAAGTTAATCAAGGATCTTAATGATTCAATTGGATTTTCATTACCATCAGTAATGCCATCAGTAATTGAATTCTGGAGATCAGAGCCCATTTTACGAGCGTCACGAACAAACTTCCCAATTTCTTTGCCCATACCGATCATTTTGGTTGGCCCTAAAATTATAAATGCGATGATAAACACAGTTAATATTTCAAGGGACCCCATTCCCAGAAAATTCATTTGACCTCCATAGTGTTTTCTGCCATATTGCATGGATTAGTTTTGCAAGCCGTGCAAGAAAGCAGTTTAATCCTTTTGGCAACATCTGGCGATATTTTACCAATTTGCTGCGTTAGCGAACACATTGGCAAACCAACCACATTTAAATAACAACCAGTGATTTTAGAGACAAAGTTAAACTTTTTATCTTGAATTGCATATCCTCCTGATTTATCAAGAGGAGCACATGCTGCAATATAGTTTTTCATTTCATGGAAACTATAATTATTAAAGCGAACTTTAGTAGTTGTATTAACAACTATTGGTTCATCAAGTAACACTGAATTTATTGAAACTGATGTTGAAACTATATGTTCTTTGTTCCTTAGTTTTTCCAGCATCATTAACGCATCACTGTCTGAAGAAGGCTTTAGTAAAATACTGTCGTCAACATAAACCGCAGTGTCTGCACTTACGAAGAATCTCTGTGGGGATTTATATTTCGAGATTATTTTAATTTTGTCCAAAGCAATTCTGGATGTATAGGCTTGTACAGTTTCATTTATATTGGGTGTGTCTTCTATGGTTGTAGATGGTTTTATGACAAATGAATATGGCCAAGCATTTCTAATTATAGAAAGGCGTCTTCGGGATTTAGAAGCTAACACCAGAACGACCGAATGTGTCTTGGTATCTGTTGACATAATGGTTATTGTATCAAGTAGGAATAATTAAAAATTGTATTCTAAGGTGACAACACACTCTATGTGATGAGTCTGTGGAAACATATCTATTGGTTGAACATCTATGGCAGTATATCCGCCTTTAATTAGAACTGACACGTCACGGGATAGAGTACTAGGGTCGCAAGAAACATAAACTACGCGTTTCGGTCGTTTATTTAAAATAGATTTTAAAACTTCTATATGGCATCCATACCTGGGTGGATCTAAAATTACGGCATCTGGAATAAAAGGAAGGTTTAATATTGCATCCTCTGTTTTTGATTCAACAAACTCTACGTTATTTAGTCCAACTAAATTAATAGTAGCATCTTTTATTGCGGCTCCAGATTCCTCTATAGCAATTACTTTTAATGCATCTTCAGATACTATTGCGGTGAAAGTTCCTACACCTGCATAAGCATCGACCACTTTACTGGACGGGTTAAGATTGCATTTTTGCTTCACAATATTACCTAATACTTCAGCTTGTAATGTGTTGACCTGAAAAAATGAAGGTGAAGCTATCCGAAATGGTCGATCTTGCAATTGTTCTCGATAATGGGTCTGTCCTGTCATTAGTTCCACTTCTGGGTTTTTAATTGAAGGTTGAATTAACCATTCATTAGTATTGATTCCGTGCCTTATGCTTAATTGGCTGGTTTCTGCTACTTTACCCTGTAGGTGGCTTAAAATTTTATTTATTCCTGTTGCCATTATCATGCAATTCTCTATAGTTACGAACCTGCGTGTAATGCGGTTAACAAAACCTAAGCTTCCTTCTTTCCTAACAGTAAACCTTGCATGATTTCTGTAATTGAACATGCCAGGACTTGGAATCGTAGGCTGTATATTTAAGCCTGCAAGTTCAGCATATTCGTTGAATTGTTTTTTAACCTGTTTGTTTTTAATTATTAATTGATAAGGATAATCGATATGCTGCCATTGGCAGCCACTGCATGCTCCAAAGTAAGTACAAGGAGGTTTTATCCTGTGGATAGAACTTACTATTACGTCTAAGACCACTCCGAATGTGATTTCTTTGCGTTTTTTTGTATAGCGATGGATCCCAACCAGCACTTCCTCATTAGGGATCCCTCCAAACACACTTATTTTAATATCTTTATATTTAGCAATCGTATCTCCAAGTGAATCGAATTCACCTAATTTTAGACGAGTAGTCTCTATATTTTCAAAATTCTCGAGCAATAGTTGGTTTCACTTTCAAACAATAAGTTTATTGGCATTACTTTACATATAAACACGGTATCAGACTACAAAGTTATCACTATGTTTTGATAATATGGCAGACATGGTTGAATTAACTAAACAGACAACGCCTAGACGATTACCCTCATGGTTGAAAGTTAAAGCTCCAGGCAGCGCCAAATACTTAGAACTAAAACAATTATTGAAAGAGAGGTCTCTTAATACGGTATGCGAAGAGGCTCATTGCCCTAATATAGGTGAGTGTTGGACTATGGGGACAGCCACTTTTATGATATTGGGTGATACTTGTACAAGGGCTTGTTCCTATTGCGCTGTAAATACGGGTAAACCGCAAGAGCCAGACTTATTTGAGCCGTCCCGTCTTGCTCAAACCGTTGAACGAATGAAATTGGAATACGCCGTTATAACATCTGTAGATAGAGATGATTTAGAAGATGGCGGGGCATCCTTTTTTGCATCATGTATAAAGCTTATAAATAATCGTGTCCCAGATTGCAAAGTGGAAGTATTGATACCTGATTTTAACGGAGATCAAGACGCACTCAAAACCGTTATGAATTCAAATCCTAGTACTTTAAATCATAATATAGAGACGGTTCGTAGGATTTTTCCTAAAGTAAGACCAAAAGGCGACTATGATATGTCGCTCAGGTTGCTTAAAAATGCAAAAACTTTAAAACCTAACATACCAACAAAATCTGGATTAATGGTAGGGCTAGGTGAAACTTATAGTGAAATCACTCAAACTATGAGTGATTTAAGAAGTTCAGATTGTGATCTTTTGACGGTTGGACAGTATTTAAGGCCATCACAGAAACATTGGCCGGTAGTTAAATGGTACACAGAAACAGATTTTATGAAGATAAAAGAAGAGGGGTTGTCTCTCGGATTCAAGCATGTTGCTGCTGGTCCTTTAGTTCGTAGCTCTTACCATGCAAGTGAGCAACATAAGGCTGCAACATAAAGTTCATTTTTCAGCTAAGAGTGTAGGGAATCATCCACCCAAACATCCCTGCGAAAATTAAAATAATCGGTAATGCTTTTACAAGGATGGATTTTTTCTTATATGTAATGATTAATATTGCAACTATAGGATTAATTAGGGTTAACACAGTAAAAATCAAGTTTGGGCTGCCAAGACCATCCATAGAATTACTTTTTTCTAATAATACAAAAACTGCACCATGAATTATTCCTAAAACAGACCATAGAACGTATATAACCCCAATTATTAAAAGAACGGTGAATGTTTGCTTTCGACGGGAATTGAAAAATCTTATGACTGTTGATTCTGGAGTCATATATTGCGCGAATATCAATGCTCCTCCAGAAACAAAAACCGATGCCATTAATAAACCTATAAGCGCACCTAAGATTATTGCTTCAAGCATATATATTTAATCCCAGTCAATTGGAGAGGTAGGCTCTACTACATAAGTTTTGAATCCGGTTTTTTTATTTAATAGCAATGAAAGAGCCGTAGCAGTTTTCTTAGATTCAACCAAAGTGAAAAGCGATGGACCTGCGCCGCATAAATAAATTTCTTTATTCCAGATATCAGTAAAGGTTTGCCGTAATACCTTTAATTCAGGTAAAAGATGAATTGAGATGTCATCAAAAACATTGAATAATAATTGAGACGGAATGTCGCCCCTTCCCCGTATTCTAGCTTCAAGTTTTCGCGTCAAAAGACCTTTAGTGTAATGATCAGTATTGACCTGGCTGAACATATGTTTAGTTTTATTTTTAATTGTTATGTCCGGTGACACTATTACTGCATACTTGATATTAGCAGGAGGCAATTCACGTACAATTTCTCCTTTACCTTGAATCATTGCAGTGCCATTACTCAAGAAAAATGTAATATCTGATCCTAAGGAGCTGGCTATCGGGGTTAACTGGGCAACTTTTAAGTTTAAACCCCAAAATTCATTTAATCCAATCAAAGTCATTGCAGCGTTACTACTGCCACCTCCTAATCCAGCAGAGATAGGTATTTTTTTAAATATAGTAATTTTTGCTCCTTTGGAAATGTGGTATTGCTCCTTTAATGTTTTTGCTGCTAAGTATGCAAGGTTGAACTTATTTTCGATTCCCAAGTTAGGGCAAATTACTTCTAGGCTGGAGGATTCTTCTATAGTGATTTGGTCAGTTAGATTTACCGAGACAATAATAGATGTTAAGTTGTGAAAGTTGTCAGGTCTTTTACCTAAAATTTCTAATGTTAGATTTATCTTAGCTGGGGAAGTAAGCTGCAATAGACTCAAAACTTGACTCCCATTTCATAAAAACTTGTGTAGAGTCGCGCCCAGTCACAAAGGGACAAGGCTTGTGGCCTAGATTTAGAGTTAATATTAGCTGAGTTTAAAGCCAATTCGATCGTATCTTTAGATATAGCTATCCTGTTTTCTAGGCAGTTATGTATTTGTTTTCTGGGAGAGGAAAATCCATCCCTCACCATCTCTAAGAACCTTGATCCAGGATGTTCTTTAATGAAAACCTGGTCGTGAGGTGTTAAAGATATTACGGTTGAATTTACTTTTGGAGCTGGCCTAAATACAGAAGGGCCTACAGTAAAAAGTTTTTGCGCTGAACATTCGGACTGAAATTCAACTGATAGATATCCCATTTTGCCAGGCTTGGCTGTGATTACATCAGCCACCTCTTTTTGTAACATTACTGTAATCAAACTTGGTTTGTGTGTAAATTTTAAATACCGTCGGATAATGGGTGAGGCAACATTATAAGGTAAATTGCCGATCATTTTATATTCAGTGGCTGATGTGATTATCTGGCTGATATCTATGCTTAAAGCATCATCATTTATTACGGTCACATTGGAGACTGCATCAAAATTGGATTGTAATTGCTTCGATAGTAAATCATCTAATTCTATGCAAATAAGTTTTTTAACTTTGTCTGCTAGAATTCTTGTTAAAATACCTTTTCCTGGTCCTATTTCTACCACTGTGTCAGTTGGTAAAGGTGAAATGGAGTCAACGATTCGGTGAGCTACATTTATATCTTGTAAAAAATTCTGTCCTAGTGATTTCTTCGCTTTCATTATTCACTTTTTAGTTTGTTTAAGCTAAAAACCTTCTGGAATATTTATGATATTTTGGTGGCTGCGCACCCATTGTTGATTTCTCAGATGGCACATGAATTAATGGGTCGACTCAAGCCAGGTAATCCCACGGCACCCGAAATGACTTATTTACCGCTGCTTCCTTCCGGACCTGACGGAGTTCGGTAAGCTTTCGTCGCGTAGGACCCAGCTTTCAACATCGAACCAAAAACACATTGGTGTATCTAATCAACCTTCAAAGGGAATTCAGTCTCGCTATAGCGGATTGCGAGTATAGGGCACCGCTAGCTCCCCACTTAGCACAGCCAATTTAATCTTAGGGTCACTCACCTGTTTATGCAACCTTTTTCAGGAAGAAATTTATTCAATCGTTGCTATCCAAAATAGAGAATATGTTGGCATATATTTGTTTATTACCGCTCCATTTTTAATATTGAAAGAAAAGCCTCCTGGGGTATTTCTACTCTTCCAACCATCTTCATCCGCTTCTTCCCCTGAGCTTGTTTTTCAAGTAGTTTTCGTTTTCTACTGACATCTCCTCCATAGCACTTTGCCAATACATTCTTTCGCAAGGCTTTGACAGTTTCCCTTGCCAGTATTTTGTTGCCTATGGCTGCTTGAATAGGTACCTCAAATAGTTGCCTGGGTATCAGGTCTTTTAATTTTGAAGTTAAATCACGCCCATGCTGATAAGCATTTGTTTTGTGAGCGACAAATGACAGTGCATCTACAGGCTCACCGTTAACTAGTATTTCTAATTTGACTAATTTTCCAGCCCTATAATCTGACAAAGAATAATCCATTGAAGCGTATCCTTGTGTTCTCGATTTCAGTTGGTCGGCGAAGTCAATTAGAACCTCTGATAGTGGTACTTTGTACTCGAACATTACTCTATGACCTTGAGCCACTCCGGGCTCAACGAGATCTCCTGAAGCTTGAATATATTCCATGCCTCCAAGCTCACCTCTGCGATTGTTTACTAATTCCATAATAGTACCGATATAACTGTCCGGTGCTAATATATTCAAATTTAACCAAGGTTCTTTTATTTCGGCGATTGATTGTGGAGAAGGCATCTCCGCCGGATTGTCAACTTCTATAGTAGCTCCATCAATCAATACGACTTGATACGATACCCCGGGCGCGGTGGCAAGCAGAGTTAAGTCATATTCTCTCTCTAACCTTTCTTGGATTATTTCCATGTGTAGTAGCCCTAGAAACCCACATCTAAATCCGGATCCTAGTGCAGAAGACTGTTCTGGCTGATATGTAAGGGCCGCATCGTTTATGGCTAGTTTTTCTAATGCATCTCTCAAGTCTGAATAATTTTCTCCATCAGCTGGATATAATCCTGCGAATACCATTGGTTTTGATGGAGTGTAGGTTTCCCATGGATATATCGATCCATTCTCAAGTGTTGTAACAGTGTCACCAACTGGTGCATCGCCTACTTCTTTGAATCCAGTGGCAATATACCCAACCTCTCCGGTCGACAAATATTTTGTCGGAGTCTCCTTTGGACTAAAGGAACCTACCTCTAAGGATTCTCCAGTAGTGCCCTTTGCCATTAATTTTATATTAGAACGTGATGATATAGATCCATCAAATACTCGAACATAAGCTATGACACCTTTGTAAGGGTCATATTTGGAGTCAAAAATAAGTGCTCTAAGGGGCCCTGATTCATTTCCTTTAGGCTGAGGTATTCTATCAACTATCGCATCTAATAAATCATTTACTCCATCCCCAGTTTTACCTGAGACATAAAGCACTTCAGATTCATTGAATCCAAAACTTTGACATACTTCTGCCGCCACTCTTTCTGGTTCAGCTGCATCAAGATCTATTTTATTAATTACAGGTATTATTTTTAAGTCGCGTTCAATTGCTAGATATACGTTTGCTAATGTTTGTGCTTGTATACCTTGTGTGGCATCAATTACTAACAGAGCACCTTCACATGCAGCTAGCGATCTAGAAACTTCATATGTGAAATCAACGTGACCAGGGGTGTCTATGAGGTTTAATTGAAATATAGATTTATCATTTGATTGATAGGAGAGGCGCACTGCCTGAGCTTTTATTGTAATGCCTCTTTCTCTCTCTAAATCCATCGTGTCTAGGTGTTGCTCTAGGAGATCTCTATGTTCAATGGCACCTGTTTCTGCAATTAATCGATCGGCAAGTGTGGACTTACCGTGATCAATGTGAGCGATAATACAGAAATTACGTATATTTGAAATACTTGTTGCTGTCATTATTCTAATAAATAAATCATATTTTTACTTAAGTTATTGAACTAAAGTTAATAGAGAGCTTATTATTGGTACAATTATTTTAAACTGGGGAAGGAGGGACTCGAACCCACACGCCTTGCGGCACATGATCCTAAATCATGCTCGTCTACCAATTCCGACACTTCCCCAAATCGGTGCTATTGTGATTATATCTTTAGAGAGTCGAGGTGAGCATAATAAAAAAGGTTGTTTTAAATTATCTCAAACAAATTCTTCAGGAAAATATTATTAAATGATACCTATGCTAATTATGGGCGTATGCCAAGGAGTATTTGAATGGTTACCCGTTTCTTCGGAAGGGGCTATAGCCACTATATATTCATTTGTTTTTGAAAAAAGTTATCAAGAGTCAATACAATTCGCACTTTGGTTACATTTAGGGACGGTACCATCCGCCGCAATTGTTTTTAGGAAACTATTGTGGCGGCTTGGATTAGAACTGACTAACTCGAATCGGAAATATTCTTCAAAACTAAAATTCCTAGTTACTTCAACTTTAATTAGTGCTCCTATTGGTTTTGGACTGTTTATTGGAATAGATGAATTAACACAAGTTGCAGGAAGTTTATTTATGGTTTTTGTGGGTGTAGCTATGCTAGTAACTGGTTTAGTTCAATTTAGGCACAGGGTTTTTAATAGCAGGCCTGTAACTGAATTAAATCTCGTTGATAGTGTTATGGCGGGAATTGCTCAAGGCATTTCGGTGATCCCTGGATTCAGTAGATCAGGCATGACAATAGCAGTTTTGACTTTTCGAGGGATAGACCGTAAAGAAGTTTTGGCTCTAAGCTATATTATGAGCATGCCTGCAAGCTTAGGTGCTGCTTTATGGATAGGTATCACTCAAGGGTTCAGTTGGTCGGCAGGAGCTTTATTGTCTGCACTGATAGCATTTGTAGTTGGCCTGTTTGCTATTAAGCTGTTAATAGCTGTATCTGATAAAGTGAATTTATCATTATTCATAATTGTTATGGGTTTTATAATAATTGCTGGAGGTATTCTTACGAATGTCTAAATTGAAATAAGATACAATTTATGACATTATTGAGAAGTTGGTTAATATGAGCGATACAATAGCTGAATTAGGCACCAGATTAATATGTTTATTATGTGAGTCTGAATTTGTCGTCACAAGGCCTGGCGGAGGCGAATTGACTTGCTGTGAATCACCTCTAACTTTAAAGGAATAACAATGTCGACTCAACTCGGAAAACGTTATAGGTCAATTGAAACAGGAGTCACCTTGTTATGCGTAAAACCTGGAAAGGGTGATTTAAAGTGTAATGATCAACATATGGTAGTACAAGAACCTAAGCGCTTACCATCATCTGACTAAAAATCTTAATTTTAAACCCCGATAGTTACTGGAGCAGTTTGCATTGCAGTTGTTGCTATTGGACCGTCATCTGATAGGAACACATCTATTTCAGATCTTACTCCAAATTCAGGAAGATATATTCCAGGTTCTATGGAGAAAGCAATGCCAGGTATTATCCTCCTAGTATCGTATGTTTCATAGGAATCAAGGTTAACGGAATTAGAGTGAATCTCTTTCCCTATACTGTGCCCGAGTCGATGTTTAAAATATTCTCCATAACCCGCTTTATAAATATACTCTCTTGCCACTTTATCCATCTCACAACCTTGAACAAAGCGCCCGTCATTGTGTGCGTCTTTAAGATAATTTAGGGCGCAGTCCCTGGCACCAATTACAATGTCAAATACAGTTTGATTTTTATCTGGAATTTTATCTCCCACGTATCCAGTCCATGTGATATCAGCTGACATGGTTTCTTCTCCTGAGACTCTGGACCATAAATCTATTAATACCCAATCCCCCTGTTGTATTGTTGAGGAACCTTGTTTTGCAGGATCGTAGTGCGGGTCAGATGAATGTTCATTAGTAGCTACGACAGGACCGTCAGTAATGACCATATTTTCGTCAATGAACCTGGATCTAATAAATTCAGCTACTTCAAATTCAGTAACATTGGCAATTATATTGTCGCCAATATAATTGAATGCCTCATGAACAATATTAGTAAGCAATTCAGATGCTTTTATGTGGGATTTTAAATCTTTACTAGACCATATTTGCGTTGAATATTGAAATAAATCTGCAGATGAGACAACCTCTACTCCTGATTGCCTTACCAATTCTATGGTTCCAGCATCTACTCTTGATACTCTTGGTAGTTCACAATTAGGGGAGTATTCCATGGCAATAGTGTTCGATGTTCGTAATGTTTGATTCAAAATATCGATCATCTGAAGACGACTAGACCAAGACAATTTTTTAATATTGCTTTCAGGAAATCTTTCGATATCTACAGTGCTAGAAAGAATAACAGGTTCACTATCCATAGGTATCCAAAACCAATAAGGGCGTGTCATATTCGGGATGTGGCCAATTGTATCTTCCATCACAGGGTTAGAATATCGATAATCATATATTAACCATCCGTCTATTGAGTTTAAAGACATATATTCTTGAGATTTTGAAACTGTATGATCTATAGATTGGTTCAATTGGTAGTATCCTTTTACTGTTTACTTTAATTTTTTCCAAGCACCCTGATAAGCAATATTGTAATCATTTGGAGTATTTAAATCTAAACGGATTTCATCAGAATCGATTGCAATTCTTTCGACACTTTTTTGATGGCGAATAATTACATCTCTAATTCCCTGCTTCTGTTCTGTAATCAACAGTAGCTCTACTTTTAAATCAGCAGAAAATATGATGGGGTGACCTCCCTTACCAAGGTAAGTTGGGGAGGTGATTTGCCTTTGATCCCAGCGGTGAGAATCGATAACTTTAGTTATTAAAGAAGCTGACCGTGGTTGGTCTACCGCCATTAAAAGAATAGCTTTCGCTGAATCATCAACTAGATCTAGGCCAGCTTTTATAGATCCAGACTTCCCTTGTTTATATTTATTGTTAATTACGTAAGTCACGTTATCGCCTGATATGTAATTAACAATTTGGTCTGACTCATGCCCTAAGACGACAATTATTTGATCCATGTTGGATGCAGATAACTGAGAAATTTGATATTCGATTAGTTTAACATCTCGGCCTAAATTGGCATCCGGCCATTTTAGCAATGGCTTAGATGTTCCCATTCTTGATGATTCACCCGCACATGTTAATATCGCTGAAATCATTGGTATGTCTTGTTTAAAATAATACTAGAGTTAAGAATTCTAGCTATGATTGAAACTAGCTAAGTACGTCAGCGTACTTAGAAAATATTTTTTCGACTAGATTATCATCTAGTTTCATGTGTTTTCCACTACCACCAAGCCTAAACAGTAAAATTTCAGACATAATGCTAATAGCTATTTCATCTGGAGTTCTAGCATTGATCTCGAGCCCAATAGGCGCTTGTAACTCCTTTATCCTATCTTTTGGTAGCCCGGATTTAATTAGGTCCTCATATATTAAAATAATTTTACGTTTGGACCCAAGTAAACCAACGTAACTTGCTGGAGTTTTTGCTGCTGCTGCCAGCGCGTCACTATCATATCTGTGTCCTCGTGTCGCCACAACGATAAAAGAATTTTTCGTTATATGAATTTGTTTCAACCCATCTTCTGGTTTCATTGTAATAGTTTCCTTGGCTCCAGGAAATCTTTCTTTATTAGAAAATTCTGATCGGTCGTCAGTTATGTAAACATGGAACCCAAGATTTTCTGCCAATGAAGAGATGGACTTTGATACATGGCCTCCTCCAATTAAAATCAGTTTTGGTGGACTAGTATATCCTTCAATAAAATATTCAGTCCCATCGTCCGTAACTACGTATTCGTTAGCCCCATGTACCATTAATTTATAACCACGATTTATTGCGTCTTTATCAATTGTCAGCGAACCAAGGCTGCCTATGGTGGTGCCATCCTCTCTAATAAATAGTTTGCGGCCAGTTTCAATTCCAGAGCCGATCGGTAATAGATTTTCACCAGGGTTGCTTATTAATGTGGCAAGTGCGACAGGAGCTTCTCCAGAATACGCATCATTTATTTCGTTTGCGAAATTTAAGACTTCATGTGGCTCATATATTGGGTCAATCATGAAGTACATGGTCCCTCCGCATACAAGTCCTTCTTCTGCAGCAAGATCTTCATTTAGTTGATACTCTCGGAATTGAGTAGGCCCAACATTTTTTAGTAACTGCTGAGCAGCAAACCAAATATCACCCTCAACACACCCTCCGCCAAGGGTTCCAACGCCACTGCCGTCTTCTCTGACCAACAACTTGGCTCCAGGTTTTTGTGGGGTTGAGCCTTTAGTTTTAACAACTGTAGCTAGGACTGCTTTTTGGCCTTCATTTAATAATTTTTTAGTTTCTTTAAATACGTCTTTCATTTGCTTAAGTTAACACTATTAATATTATTTTGTTTCATAGGACAATATATTCTGCTTAATCACGGATAATTCGTTCAAGCCTTTTAGCTCCTCTACATGGACCTACAACGGCTACATTAAGGTGGGCAAAATCTAATACGCTTTTAGAAATCCTGTTTACATCTTCTTCTGTTACAGAGTTTAACTTATATATTGCTGTTTGAGGGGCTATTATCTCATTTAATAATATTTCTTGAATACCAAACCAGCTCGCCACATACTTAGTGTTTTCCATGCTTAGCATTAAACGCCCAGCTGCCATTTGTTTAGCTTTATTAAACTCATCCAACTTAATTCCGTATTTTATATCTTGTAATTGTTCCAATATTAGTGCGGTGGCATCGTATATTTTTTTAGGTTCTACTCCTGCCCTAACTATAAATGCACCACAGTCTTGGAAGTGTATTAGAGAAGAGTTAATGTCATATGCCAGGCCGCGGTTTTCTCTAAGCTCTGTAAATAGCCTGCTGCTCATACCTTCACCGATAGCTACATTTAACAATCCCAATGCGTCTCTGTCATCATGAAAAATTGATATTGCTGGCAAGGCCAACGACAGGTACGCCTGCTCAGTACGTCTAAATTCTATTTTTGATTTACTAGTATATTGATTTCTTGAATATGGAATGTAATTAGGAGGGTTTGATCCATGCCAATCAGAAGTTAATTTATTGATCTGCTGTAATATTTTATTGTGATCAATATTTCCGGCCACACTAATGACTGTGTTTAGCGGGCTGTAATATTTTTCAATATGGGCCTTTAATGTTTCATGGTTAATGTTGAATACAGTTTCTTTTGTACCTCCGATATCTCTACTGAGCGGGTGCCCAGGCCACAGCATTTCGTCGATTAATGTATCGACTTGATATTCTGGATGATCATGGGTCATTGAAAGTTCGTCAATAATCACGGCGCGCTCTTTATTTATCTCATCTTCATCGATTACAGAATTCCTAATCATATCTAGTAATAAGTCTAAAGATTCATGTGCGTAACTGGCCGGTACTTTACACCAGTAATTTGTTAATTCCTGTTCCGTTTCCGCGTTAATAATACCCCCAACTGCTTCAATAGCGCCGCCAATCATTTTAGGGTCAGGTCGTTTATAAGTGCCTTTAAAAACAATGTGTTCAACAAAATGTGAAATGCCGGCATACTGGTCTATTTCATGTCTCGATCCAACGCCGATTAGCAGGTTAATTGAAACAGATTGAACTTCTGACATCTCAGAGGTAACTACCCTTAAACCATTATCAAGAACAGTTAATTTGAAATCCTGTTTATTTAATTTGTGATTTTTATTCTCTCTCATAGTAAAATTTTAACATTCGCATGGCATTTCGTTATCTAAATGAATTTGAATCGAGCTGTGCGTTCGAAAATTCGTATACAAAATCGAGTGATGAAAACAAAAATAGGAAAAATTAGAGACCGAATTTTAGCTACAAATGATAATCATGGCGTTCCTCCTGGTCAATTTGTGACTGAAAAATTCCCCGTATTGACATTTGGTCAAACTCCAATCATAGACAAAAGTGAGTGGAATATTAAGCTTTTCGGCTTGGTAAATAACGAAGTTTGTTTGAAATGGAACGACATAATGAACTTCAAGCAGATATCAGTTGAAGCCGAGTTCCACTGTGTAACACAGTGGAGTAAGTTAGTTAATAGATGGGAGGGGGTTCGTTTTAAGACAATCATTGATTTGGCTGAAGTACAAAACGAGGCCCAATATGTAATGATTTATTGTTATGGAGGGTACACCACTAATCTCCCGTTAAGCGCGCTTATTGAACGGGATGTAATGATGGCGCATCGACATGATGGAATTGCACTTTCTGCTGAACACGGAGGCCCACTAAGGCTTGTAGTTCCTAAAAGATATGCATGGAAAAGTGCCAAGTGGGTTAACGGAATCGAATTTATGTCAGAGAATCGTGCTGGTTTTTGGGAATCTAGAGGCTATCACATGGATGGAGACCCATGGAAAGAGCAAAGATTCAAATAAATTTATCTGTTTAAGCAGCAGCAGTTTTATCAGCAGTTTTATCAGTTGAACGCTGGCGAGACACGGTGTTTTTTGACCTATTAGCTAGGTATATCATATGGCCGCATTGCAGGCATTCTAAATAGGAACCGTAAGTATCTGAATTTTTATTAATATCCCCTTTACATCTGGGGCATCCCTTTATCCTTAACATCATTAACTTCTTTTATTAACTTCCTTTGTTTAGTATCGTTGATTGTAATCTGAATTTCATATTATCTACTTTACTCACTATCCTGTGAAGCAATATATATTAATGATTAGTATTCCTTTTTATAATATTGTTTGTGTTTAAATATCTTAGGGCATCTAATTTCATTGTATTTTCATTTATTTAATGAGCGAATACTGATCCTCGATAATATCCTAGAATAAATTACGTTATAGGGTATTGATACGAGTCGTATCAAGTAATATAATATGAAGTGTTGGGTTTGATTAACCATTCACTTAAATACAACGACAATAAGAAAACATAGTTAGTGTTAACTATTGGTATAGTTATTGCCCCTGTTCCTTAGATAGAATATAGCCAATGAATAGAAGAATTGAATACACTGCTAGCAGGGATGGCGTATATATAATCAGCGTGGCAGCACGACTGTTGGAGATGCATCCGCAGACATTGCGTAAGTACGAAAGAGTGGGCTTGATAAGTCCCTTTCGCACAGGAGGGATGCTTCGTCTGTATTCCGAAGAAGACATGGCTAGACTTAGGCTAATTAAATATTTAGTAAATGATCTTGGATTAAACCTAGCTGGGGTTGAACTAGTGCTTGGATTATTTAATCGATTGCTTAAATTAAAACTTTATTCAGAATCTTTGGAAGGCGAAAATTTACATCGTGCCTTGGACTTAAGTTTAAGTGAATTGTTTGAATTATTGGGGGCGAAATTTAATGAGCTTTAACTTTTATAAGGTCAGGTGGTAAATGACTCAAGATTCAAAAGAACATGGTGAAATTCAGGATGAGAAAATTAAAGATATCTTTAACGAAGAATCATCTCCTGTCGAAATGAGTGACTTGGAGATAGCTTTGAAAGAAACGGATAAGTATAAAAACATAGCCCACAGGACGGCAGCAGAACTTGAAAATCTTAAGAGAAGATCTTTACAAGAAAGGGACGAGATAAGGAAATATGGGCAAAGTCAATTAGTGATTAAAGTGCTTAACGTATTAGATAATTTTAATCGTGCTATGGATCTTATTCCGAACGAAGCAGTGGCGCCTGGTTGGAAAGATGGACTGGATTTAGTTAAACGCAGTATGGATAATCTGTTGCTTACTGAGGGATTGATTCAGATAGATGCACTTGGAAAGCCATTTGAGCCTGCAGAGCATGAAGCAATTCTTTTTGAGGTAAATGAAGAGCAAGATCCAGGTCGAGTTCTTTCAGTTGTAAGGGAAGGCTATAAATTGAATGATAGAGTTCTTAGGGCCGCTCAAGTTACTGTATCAAAAACCCCTTGAGTTTTTAGAGAATTCATAAATTTTACAATTATTTTAACAATGAGATATTTCACGTATATATGGGAGTAAAATGTCAAAAATATTAGGAATTGATTTAGGAACAACTAATTCATGTATGGCAATAATAGAGGCTGGAGAACCAAAGGTCCTTGAAAATTCAGAAGGAGGGCGGACAACGCCGTCTGTTGTGGCTATAAATCCCAAAACTGACGAGAGATATGTAGGACTAACAGCACGTAGACAGGCTGTTACAAATCCAGAGAACACTGTTTTTTCAGTCAAAAGGTTTATGGGGATGAGTTTTAATGACAAGGTCATAAAAAATGATATAGAACTTGTTCCCTATAAAGTTGAGGCTGGATCTAATGGAGCAGTTGTAGTCAACATGGCAGGTAAGTCTTATGCACCGCCTGAAGTGGCAGCTATGACTTTGCAGAAAATGAAGACAGATGCTGAAGTCAAAATAGGAGAAAAAATAACCCAAGCAGTGATTACAGTGCCAGCCTACTTTGACGATAGTCAAAGAAACGCAACGAAAGATGCAGGAAGAATAGCCGGGTTAGAAGTTTTAAGAATAATAAATGAACCAACGGCTGCCGCTGTTGCTTACGGGTTTGACGAAACTAAAGACGGTACTATAGCGGTTTACGACTTAGGCGGAGGGACATTTGACATTACGATATTACAAATGGCAGATGGAGTCGTTGAAGTTAAGGCAACTAACGGAGATACTCATCTTGGTGGAGACGATTTTGACCAGAGAATTATTGAGTGGATTGCAGATGAATTTAAAAAATCAGATGGTATTGATCTAAAACAAGACCGAATGGCTCTTCAACGGTTAAGAGAATCAGCAGAGCGAGCAAAAATAGAGCTTTCCACATTAACTCAAACTGAAATAAACTTGCCTTTTATAACTGCTGATTCTTCTGGTCCCAAACACCTTGTTATGACTTTAACTAAGGCAGGCCTTGAAAATCTTGTTGGAGATTTAGTTCAACGCACAATGAAACCATGCCAGAAAGCCATATCAGATTCTGGAATAAATCCGACCGACATAGATGAAGTGATATTGGTAGGTGGGATGACTCGTATGCCTTCAGTCCAGGATGCTGTTTTAGAATTATTTAAAAAGGAACCTCATCAAGGAGTTAATCCAGATGAAGTGGTTGCGGTTGGAGCAGCCCTTCAAGCAGGGATTTTACAGGGTGAAGTACAAGACCTACTTTTGTTAGACGTTACACCTTTAACGCTAGGAATAGAGACAATGGGTGGGGTGACAACAACTTTGATAGCTAGAAACACCACGATACCTACTGCAAAAAGTGAAATATTCACTACTGCAGCAGATGGGCAGACTAGTGTGGAAGTCCATGTTCTTCAAGGGGAGAGGCCGATGGCTCCGGAGAATAAAACAATAGGTCGGTTTATTTTAGACGGTATTCTTTCTGCCCCTCGAGGAACTCCTCAAGTGGAAGTTACATTTGATTTAGACGCTAATGGAATATTAAATGTCTCTGCTAAAGATAAAGGGACAGGTAAAGAACAGAAAATTACTATAACAGCCAGTTCTGGTTTAGATGAATCAGAAATTGAGCAAATGGTTAAAGAAGCAGAGGAGCATGCTGAAGAGGATGAGCAAAGACGTAAAGATGTTGAACTACGTAATGAAGCAGAAAATACAGCTTACTCCGCGGAAAAGATGATTACAGATAACCCTGAAATTGTCACTGATGAGCAAAAGACTCGAATAGATGATGGAGTTAAAGCAGTTAGAGATGCAATAAAGAAAGAAGATTCAGGGCAAATAAATGTTTCATTAACTGAATTGCAGGCTATTATTCAAGAAGTAGGACAGGCAGTTTATGCTAGTCAAGCCTCAGCTGCGGCTGAGGGGGAAGGCACACAAGATCAGCCAACAACTGATGATGGCTCAAATGATGAATCTAAAGAAGACACGATTGAAGGAGACTTTAAAGAAGTTTAGTATGTCTATCAAACAGGGGATTGGTGATTTGAGTTGATGCGCGAAAGCTAGCCCAGGAATAGCATTCGCGTGTCCTGGCGTGGTGAACATAGAGATGCCGGGTTTATGTTTAATTCGACCCCAACATTTGCCACATCTACAGCATCCTGTTCGTGTCGCGTATCTACAAGCCTGATATCTGAGTTGTGCATAGTATCCATTAACAGCAAAGTATGGTTGCCTGCAACTGTAAAAACTGTGTCGATACCCAAAATTCCTAGGCAGTTAGTGATTAATTGTGAGCCTGAAACTTTAGCCATCTCAGAATTCCCATCAAATTTTTATTAGTTAATAACATGTAATAGAGTCTTATCGAATTCCAAAGGTGGGGAAAACCATTTTTTGAATTCCTAGAACACTATTTTCAGCATATGATTGAATCGTGGATTGGTAATTACTGTGCGTAGGAGGAGGTTGCGGATCGTAAAGACTATCGACACTATATTTGCCAGAATATTGAGTGGGTATTTTATTTGAAAGTTTTTGTTTAGACATAACTGCAAATGCTATTGCCCAACATCTTGCTACTGCAATCGTGTCATATCCACCACCACCAACTGCCAACCAAGGGTATGGTAATTTATCAAACTCCTTAATTATTGACTCAAACCCTTGGGCAGTTTGATTTAGATGGGTAATGGGATCGTTAAAATGACTATCTATCCCGAGTTGTGTTACTAAGATATCTGGATTAAATTTATCAATTAATTGTAAAACAGTTTGATTAAATGCCCACATGATTATCTCGGCAGAGGTGTAAGGGTGCAGCGGTAAATTAACTGAGTAACCCCGACCTTTGCCAGTTCCAAGTTCTTCAACCCAGCCAGTTCCAGGGAATAGGAATTGTCCTGACTCATGTATAGATATAGTTAGCACAGCGTCTGTATCATAGAATGCATGTTGAACCCCGTCTCCATGATGGCAATCTATATCGACATACGCTACTTTCAATCCTTGTTTTAAAAAATGTTTTATGGCAATAACCGGGTCGTTAAAGACGCAAAACCCATAAGCATAACCAGGCATTGCATGATGTAACCCACCAGAGATATTAAAGGCCCGATCCACTGTTCCGGTTTCAATCAGTTTAGCTGCGACTAATGATCCACCTGTTGACAAGAGTGATGCGTCAAAGATATTTTTATATATTGGATTATCGCCAGGACCAAAATTAAAATTAAAAGCGTTATTGGTCTCATTTCCATTATTTAAATTTTCAACAGCATTTATATATTCAGGTGAGTGAAAGGTTAATAAATCTTCTATCGAAGCAGGAAAAGGGGGCTCAAGTGATACGTTCTTATGGTCAAATGCTTCGTATGCTTGAAGTAATTCATATGTCTGTTTTAGTCGAACTGGCTTCATCGGATGAATCTCCGATAAAACATGAGTTGATAATTCTTCAGAATATATAAATGCTGATTTCTTCAGACTAAATCCCTATACTTCTATTCCGGTGATACGTATGGCTGAATGCGCTTTATATGTTTTATTAATATTTAGTAATAGTGCGGTTAAATCTTCAGCATACTTTGCATTTATTAGCCCGCCTCCATCAATAGCTCTAACTCCATTGAGAAGTTTAGCTAGGCCCATAGTTATAGACTTACATTCATCGTTATCTGAAAACACGATAACGTCTGAGTCAATAATTGCATTTGGATCTAATAAGTCACGCGCGCTAATATTGTGAAATCCTGCAGACACCATAGATTTGTTAAGGATATGAGCGGCTTCTAAAGCTGCAGAGCCTGCAGGAACTGCTTCCGACATAGCAATTCCATTTTCAAATTTCAAAGGAGCGACAACACTAATGACGTTTTTATTTGCCAACCTATCTTTGAGTTCTTCTAATGTTGATCGTTGAGCTTGGTATGGAACAGCGATGAAAACTGGATCACATTTTTCAGCCACTTCCCAATTTAAACCACCTGATATATATCCATTAGGGACCTTAGATTTAATATGGGAAACGGCTCTCTCAGCATTTTCTATAGTTCTTGATCCGATAATAACTTTTATGTTGCTTAGTGCAAATCGTAAACCTAAACCTAATCCTTCAGGGCCTGTGCCACCTATAAATCCAACTAATGATTTTGAGGACATGGTTTAATTTTAAAAATAATCTGATTAATATCTATAAATTTCTGATTACGCTATTCACGCATCGGCTGACTAGCCCAAATAGTATGGTAATTTTCTCCCACAATTACTCTGGAGAGTTCAGCATTTTGAAGTCGATTCAGATCCTCTAATACTTTATCAGTGGCTGCTTTGGCATTGGCATGCCCTGCATCCATCAGCATTTTTGTTAGTTGTTCCCATATTCCTTCAGATACCAGGCTATTAACATTTCTTGGCCATGGGAAGATGGCTAAATTAGGCCTTCTTGGGAAACCAGGGCGCGCCCTTCTTATAGATCTGATTCTTTCTTGCGGAGAGAATGCTATTTTCATGATCTGAATCATTGGTCCGCTTAGTTCTAATGATCTTAAATCTATTACAAGCGATTTTCTAAAGATGGGAAAAAAGATAGAGAATACTTCCGCTTCACTTAGTTCAGCTAAAATCTCATTTACATCTAATTCAAAATCGCCATCTATCAATTTAGATACTCTCCAAAGTAATAATATACATCAACTTTTAACGAATTCATATCATACCGATACATACTTATATTTATGTAACCTAACATTATTAGTTCTCATCTACTAATTCCCTTACGGCAGCTATAAAGGCTGGCAGCACAAGATTCCAATCCCCAATAACTCCATATTTAGAATCTTTAAAAATATTGGCATTTTTATCTGAGTTTATCGAGACAATATTTCGCGAACCTGAACACCCAGCCATGTGTTGACTAGCTCCGGAAATCCCGAAAGATAAATACATGTTAGGGGTTACCGTTTTCCCAGTAAGCCCTATTTGGAAGTTATGGTCGATCCAGCCGGCATCACATGCAGCCCTTGAGGCGCCCACTGCTCCATCTAATATCTTTGCCAGTTCTTTTAGTTTTTCAAAAGGCTCTGGCCCGCCTAAACCTCTACCACCTGCGATTACAATTTCAGCTTTACCGAGATCTGGACCTTCGGGAATTTGGGTTACTGTCTTTATGATTTTAACTCGAAGATCCTCGTCCTTTATTTCGGGTTCAAGTTCCGTTATAGGGATAGGGGTATCTGAACGTTTTTGAGGGGTTTGCACCGATCTTACTCGGATAGTCGCGACTTTAGAGGTGTTTTTCGCTAGAGATATATGTGCTAAAGCATTACCTCCATAAACTGGTCTAATGCATGATATTTCGGCACCCTGACGTTTTATGTCGATACAATCGTGAGCGTAGGAAGCTTTAATTCTAAACGCCACTCTAGGCGCAATATTCAGTGACCAAGAAGTTTTGTTCATTAAAACTAGGTCAACGCTTTTTTCCTTACAGAACCATTCTAAAGATGAGATGATGACTTCATCGGATAAAGGACTTCCATAACTCGTGTCATTTTTAATCACATATATTTGACTGCAGTCTAGTCTAGTCAACTTATCAGAGAGTTTAGCATTATCAGAGCTGAAGAGAGCTACAGATGTTTCATGACCTAATGAATTTGCCAAACTTAAAATGTGATCGATGGAGCCATCTGAATTAAGTTGCCCCTCTTCAATAATGACAGCTGTATGGCTCAATTTAAATTAATCCTGCCTGTCTTAATTTAATGGCAAGCAACCTGCCTGATTCTTCATCATCATCCCCTTGTATAAACTCGCAATCCTGCGCACTCTCAGGAATAGAAAGTTTTGTGGTGATGACGTTATTTTTATAGTCATCTAGTGCAATATCTAAATCATTATATGACAGTATTTGTGGGTGATTTTTCCCAGCATTCATTATGCCTCTTAAAGTTGGATAACGAGGTTCACCTAATTCATTGCTTACCGTAACTAATGCAGGAAGAGAAGCTTCTAGTATCTGGTACCCATTAGGAATCACGCGTTCAATATTTATTATGTTCGAGTCTAAAGTAATGTCTTGAGCTAATGTAAGGCAAGCAAGATTAAGTAGCTCGGCCAATATTAGAGGTACGTGGCTATTGTCCCAATCAGAAGCCTGTCTGCCACATAGTATTAAATCAGGCAAGCCTATTTTTTTTATAGCGCAGCAAAGCACATGAGCTGTCGTAAATGGATCTAGATTTTCAAACTCTGATCCTTGTATCAAGACTAGGTTATCTGCGCCCATCGAGATTGGCTTTTTCATTACATCCATAACAAAGTCGTTTCCAACAGAAATGACTGTTACTTTAGCGTTAGTTGTATCTTTTATTCTAAGGGCAGCTTCTACAGCGTTTTCATCAAACCCATTTAAAACAGGTGGAGCTCCTAGCCTGGATGTCAAGGAAATTGAATCCTCATCTATAACAAATCCTGAAACAGGAGTTTCAGGATCTAAAACTTGTTTTATACATACCATAATATTCATAGTTGACTTAACTCGACTCTAGCATTTACAAATATTTGCTGTCAAACATATTCAAGTTGATTTTAAATACATAAATTGAAATTGAAATTAAAAAAAATACAAAAAAAATTTAGAACAATTGTGTTATTAATAATAACTAATCAATAACACGAATGTCTTATTAAGGCCTGTAACATCAGGTTTATGGCCTATGGTGTTATTTATATTTCAAATATCTGTTAAATCAAAATTATCATAATCATAAACAAAAACCATACAAAGCTTAAGAAATAGTATTGACAAAATCTTATACTTTGTTTAACTAGTGTTTGAAAAAATTCTAAACATTGTAAAAAGTTAATACTTCTCTAATGAGTTTTGAGGCTTGTAATTTATTACAAATTCAAATCCGACATTACTGTAGTAAAAACTAAGACGGAGGTAAAAATGGTTATTCAGGTAACGCCTAACAGATTGAAGACATCTTATGCTCATGCAGTCCCTGCGGTTTCTAAGCCTAAGGTTCAGCCAAATCCTATTCAAGTTTCTAGGCCGATACAGGGGAACACTGGAAGCCTTGAATGTCCGCGATGCCAGAGTAGTCTGATGCAGTCATACAACGAGCCGCAATGTGTAAAATGTGGTTATGTTGATTACGGATATGTTCCGAATAAGAATACTACTAGGCCGACAAATTTAATTACTACCGGTACACGATATGTTATACGGTATACTGGCGAGCATGATAACTTAATAGAAACGTTACTTTATGTTCAAGTTGTAAGACTTAGAAATAGAGCTGTATATGAAGTTACCTGTCCGTTTTGTGACTCCATTATGGAGCAGTCATCTTTATCTGGTAAACGAAGAGAGATAAGAGAAGAAAGATATAAATGTATTCAAGGTCATAGGGTTTCTTTATTGCCGAACCCTAAAGGATCTTTAGGCTGGAAATAATTTTATAAAGTATAGCTAAATAAAAACCCGGA
>QGNM01000020.1 GCA_003228095.2 Chloroflexota bacterium
GAAGTCCCAGTTGTCGAAGTCCCAGTTGTCGAAGTCCCAGTTGTCGAAGTCCCAGTTGTCGAAGTTGAGCAGAAAGTCGAGAAGAAAGAGCCTGTTAAGCTTTCGATGAAATCTTTGTTAGAGGCAGGTGTTCATTTCGGGCATCAAAAGCGAAGATGGAACCCCAAAATGAACCGTTACATATTTTCTGCTAGAAATGGCATCCATATAATGGATCTTTCTCAAACATTACCGCTACTGCAAAAAGCAAAAGAATTCATTTCGGATATTGCTGCAGATGGTAAAAAAATTATATTCGTGGGTACTAAGCGGCAAGCGAGTGAAGTGATTACAGAAGAGGCGGAGAGAAGTGGTTCGTTTTATGTATCCACAAGATGGTTGGGTGGTACTCTTACCAATTTCAAGACGATACAGTCCAGAATGGACTATCTAGTTAAACTTGAGGGAGAAAGAGATGCAGGAAAATTTAAATACATAACGAAAAAAGAAGCTCAGAAGAAGGAAGTTTCTATTCAAAGATTAAACCGATATCTTGGTGGAATTAAAGAGATGACTGAGATGCCAGGAGCTCTATTTATAGTGGATATAGGTAAAGAGAGTTTGGCTGTTGCTGAGGCACTAAGAGTAGGAGTTCCTATTGTTGCTTTGGTTGATTCAGATTGTAACCCAACACCAATTGATTCCGTTATTCCTGGAAACGATGATGCAATTCGATCAATCAGATTAGTAGCAAGCCAAATAGCAGACTCTGTTATTGAGGGTAAGCATCGTAGGGAATCAATACAGGCTGAAATGGCTGAAGCATCTGCTGCGAATGCTAAAGCTGCTGAGCTCGAGTCCATGCAAATGAAAAATGAGACAGTTGATTCTGGGGAAGACAGTTAGGACGATGGTGCGAATATAAAGCAGGAAAAATCGTAAACACTGTGATCAATGTGGATTTGATTAAAAAAAGAAAACGGGGGATTGTGTGCAAATAAGTTTAGATAAAATAAAAAAGGTTCGTGAGCAGGTTGGAGCAGGTGTTATGGACGCGAAAAAAGCTCTGGAAGAGTCTGGTGGTGATATTGAAAAAGCTCTGGACTTATTAAGACATAAAGGTATGGCAGCAGCAGTTAAGAAGGGCGGACGTAAAACTGAAGAAGGTTTAATCGAAACTTATGTTCACGGAGGTGGGAGAGTAGGGGTGATCTTGGAGGTGAACTGCGAAACTGATTTTGTTGCGCGCACAGAGGATTTCAAGGGATTGTGCCACAATTTAGCTATGCAAATTGCGGCAATGTCTCCGATCTACGTAAACGCAGACGAAATTCCTGATGATGAGAAAAGAAGTCCTGAAGAAATAGCATTGACCTCTCAGTCGTACATCAAAGATCCGGGGATATCTGTTTCCGACCTTATCCTTGAAGTGGCTGGTAAATTGGGTGAAAACGTGAAGATAAAACGATTTGTCCGATTCGCATTGGGGCAATAAATCTTCATGGCTGCAGGTAAAGTTATACTCAAGCGTATTTTGCTCAAATTAAGCGGTGAATCATTTAAAGGTAACCGAGGATACGGGATAGACCCGGTAGCAGTTGATTCTATAGCTTCTCAAATTAAAGTCATACGTGATTGTGGTGTGGAAATCGGAGTGGTGGTTGGAGGAGGGAACATATGGCGTGGATCCGCAGCAGAAAATGAAGGAATGGATAGAGTGGCTGCTGACTATGCTGGCATGCTAGCAACTGTTATAAATGCTTTGTCATTACAGGACCGTCTGGAACGAATACATGACGTAGACACAAGAACACAAACAGGTATTAATGTTCAGGAAGTTGCAGAACCATATATAAGAAGAAGAGCAGTTAGACACTTAGAAAAGGGCAGGGTAGTTATTTTCGCTGCCGGGATTGGTAACCCTTATATGACCACCGATACTGCGGCTGCTTTAAGAGCGGTTGAAATCGAAGCCGACATTCTCCTGATGGCTAAATATTCCGTTGATGGTATATATGATACTGATCCAAATATTGACTCTCAGTCAACTAAATATGACTTTATTTCATACCAAGATGCAATAGAAAAAAGACTTGGTGTAATGGATACAACTGCATTATCCATATGTATGGAGAATGACTTGCCGATACGGGTTTTTGATATTACTCATTCCGACAATTTAACCCGCATAATAAATGGAGAATCTATTGGATCATTAGTTTCGGAGTCAGGTTAACGATTAAATTTTCTCGATAAACAATATAATCAACCACATTATGTAAAGTATTTGGGAGGTCTACATGGCCATAGAGAATGTTTTAGACGAATGCAGAGATCGGATGGGTAAATCTTTGGATGCCCTAAAAAAAGAATTTAATGGCATTAGGACAGGGCGTGCAAACCCGGGTTTAATCGAATCTATAAACGTCAATTATTATGACGTTGCAACACCATTAAATCAGCTAGCTACAATTACCGTTCCTGAATCAAGGGTTCTACAAATTCAGGTTTGGGACCCAACGGTTATGAGAGACGTTGAAAAAGCAATCATGACATCTGATTTAGGATTAACACCAAGTAATGACGGAGAATTGATACGAATTATATTACCCTCACTTACTCAAGAAAGACGATTAGATCTAGTGAAGACTGTTAGTAAAAAAACTGAAGAAGGCCATGTTTCAGTTCGTAACATCAGACGCAATGCTGTTGATACTTTACGGCATTTAGTTAGTGATGGAGAACTAGGGAAAGATGATAGTTTTAGAGCACAAAACGATATCCAGACAATTACTGACGAATATATTGCTAATATGAATGAGTGTAGATCCACCAAAGAACTGGAAGTGTTAGAAATTTAGTGGATATATTTGAATGAGATTCAAAGATCATACTGGTGCATTGAGTAACTTAAAGCACGTAGCCATAATTATGGATGGCAACGGCCGCTGGGCGGAGGGTAAAGGGTTAAGTCGAACAGAAGGTCACATCGCAGGCACACAAAATATTCGAAGAATTGTGCGTCAACTCATCGTGAATAATATTGAGTATGTTACTCTGTATGCTTTTTCAACTGAAAATTGGAATAGACCTATAGATGAAGTTGATAGTTTGATTCAAATTTTATCTGAATCTATTGTTAACGAAACAACTGAGATGAATGATGAAGGGGTTCGAATAAGACACTTGGGAAGGATTGATAGACTTCCTGCCAGATTACAAAAAGCCATAGAAGATAGTGTGGGTTTAACGAGTCGAAATAATGTAATTAATTTGAATATTGCTTTTGATTATGGAGGCAGGGACGAGATAGTCCAAGCTGTTCGTCGAATGGTCGAGTTGGCAATTAAGCCTGATGATATAACCGAAGACACTTTATCATCAGAACTTTACACTTCAGGGATGCCTGATCCGGATTTGATTATACGCACTGCCGGTGAAATGAGAATTAGTAACTTTATGATATGGCAGGCTAGCTATTCAGAATACTATTCCAGCCCAGTTTGCTGGCCTGACTTTGATGAGCTAGAGTTGAATAATGCGTTGCTAGAATATAGCAGTCGGAAAAGAAAATTTGGCAAGGTTAATACGACTGCAAAGCAGCTTTAATATGTGTATTTTATTAATTTTCGATTTGATGACATGAAGTAAATTAAAAAACAGGTTTGCCAGTGAAAGAACTTTGGAAATTATATATAACTCCTAAAGCTAATAATCCTAAAGTCCGAAATTTTTTCATTCGGACTCTGGCTACTGCTTTTCTTTTGCCAGTCACTTTTCTAGTGGTTTGGACTGGCGGTTGGTGGTTGACTGTACTTATTACTATTTGTGGTGTTTTGGGTGGTTGGGAATTAGCCAATTTAATCGCCAATCATAATTATAGACCTGTGAAATTTATTTGTTCGATTTGGTCCGGCGGCCTAATAGTTGCGGTGCATTTTTACCTAAATGACTCTGGATTCATTATCACAGTCATACCTGTTATGTTATCTATACCAGTCGCTTTATTGGTGTTTATTTTTTTCGATATGGGGTTCAAAAACGAGAGTTTAGCTCATAAAGTGATTCATATGTCTAATAGTCTTGTCGTAAATTCCTTAATACCTTTGATTGTAGGAGGATTGCTTTCTTTTGCATTGTTTTTAAATAATTTACAAGGTGGAAGAGACTGGATCTACACAATAGTTGTGGTTGTAGCCGCAACAGATGTATCGAGCTATATTTTCGGGTCGCTTTTTGGTAAACATAAATTGGTTCCCAAAATTTCCCCATCTAAAACATGGGAAGGAGGCTTGGCGGGCCTAACATTCGCTATCGTGACATCTGTATGCTTATATTATCTATTTGATTTACCTGGTAACTTAGGTTTATTAATTGGTTTTGGAGGCTTACTCTACTTTTCTGCATTAGTTGGAGATTTATTAGAATCAACTGTAAAACGCATGGTCGGGGTAAAAGATTCTGGATCACTTATTCCTGGCCACGGAGGCATTTTGGATAGGATGGATTCTATTCTAATCAGCTTGTTTGCAGGATACCTTTTTGTTTTATGGACAATAGATTGATAGGAATAACATTACTGGGGTCAACTGGATCTATTGGTACACAGACGTTAGACATCGTCCGTCGATTTCCTGATCGTATTAAAGTCGTTGGCCTTTCTGCACTGAACTCCACCGATCTTTTAACATCTCAGATAGAAGAATTTAAGCCGAAATTTTTTAATTGTTCTAATTTATCTTCGCAACTTAAAAATGGAATGATAGGTGAATCCAAATACTGTTCCTATGAAGATATGGTTACCGATAAAGAAGTTGATTTGGTAGTTACAGCTACTGTTGGAGACGTGGCTTTGCTCCCAACTGTGTATGCGCTTAAAGCTGGTAAAAATGTTGCATTAGCGAATAAAGAATCAATTGTAATGGCTGGTGAAATGTTGATGAAAATAGCAAGTGATAATAATGCGAAGCTATTACCTGTCGACAGTGAACCGAATGCAATTTGGCAATGCTTGCGGGGCGAGAATAAAAGTTTATTTAAGCTTTTTATTACTGCTTCAGGGGGAGCAATGAGGGGTATGTCAGATGAGGAAAAAAAGAAAATAACTCCGGAATTAGCATTAAAGCATCCTACCTGGACTATGGGTCCTAAAATAACAATAGACTCAGCCACGCTAATGAATAAGGCGTTTGAGGTTATTGAGGCGAAATGGTTGTTTGACGTTGCGTGGGAGCAAATTGAAGTGGTCATTCATCCTCAGAGCATAATCCATTCGATGGTTGAATTTGACGATGGATCCGTAAAAGCTCAGATAAGTCCACCAGATATGAAGTTACCAATACAATATGCATTGTTATACCCAGATAGAATATTTAATCCTGATTTGGTTCGATTCAATCCTGTTCAAACAGGATCTTTAACTTTCGAACCTGTAGATGTTAATCAATACCCATGCTTTTCATTAGGATTAGATTATGGAAGCAGGCTTGGGACTTTGCCTGCTGTTTTGTGTGGTGCCGATGAGATGGCGGTGGAAAGTTTTCTAAATGGGAGTATAAATTTTTCTGATATTCCTATAGTTATAAAGGGCGCATTAGAAGCACACACGTCTTTATCTGCTAAAACTCCTGAAGATTATTTAAAAGCTGCCGCATGGGGCAGAAACAAAATTAAAGAAATAATCAACATTAAATGAACAATGAAATCTAGAATTCTAAAGGTGTAATATTGATAGATTTGCCCAGTTGGATGCTTATATTCCCAGTGTTAGGTATATTGATATTTATTCATGAGTTGGGTCATTTTATGACCGCTAAATGGTTTGGGGTTAGAGTTAAAGAATTTGGATTTGGGTTCCCTCCAAGAATATTTGGAGTCAAATACAAGGATACTATTTATTCCATAAATCTAATTCCTCTGGGAGGGTTTGTAAAACTACTTGGAGAGGAAGACCCTGATGGACCGGATAGTTTTGCCAAGCAGGCAGGCTGGAAACGAGTGACAATATTAGTCGCTGGTCCGGTAATGAATCTAATTTTGCCAGTAATTATATTTTCTATTCTTTTCATGTTGCCTCATGACAAGCTTGTTCATAGTGAGGTAGTGGTTAATTCGGTTGCACCTAATTCTCCTGCAGAACAATCTGGGTTGAAGTATGGAGACACTATAATCGCAATAAATGACGAACAGATAGACACCCCAAGTGACCTTGTAAAATCAATAGGCGGTAATGAAGGAAGCACCATTAGATTAACGGTGCGACGCAGTAATTTGATTGCTGGTTTCGATAATACTCCAGAGTTTGCAGTCACTGAAATGATTGAATTAGTGCCAAGAGCTAACCCTCCTCAATTAAAAGTTGTGGTCACCGTTAGTGATCCTCGAACTGAAATTTCTTTAGAAGAGGCAGTTAAATATAATCCAGAATTAAAAATTGGTGACACATTAACTCAAGGAGCAATAGGAGTAACTATCGGGATTGCAAATCCAATAATACGCAAAGAATCAGAATCATTTTATAAAAGTATTCCTTTATCATTTAAGATGATTCAAAGTATTTTTGTGTCTACTAAAGATGGACTGTCTCAAAGCATCAGGAAACGGAGCGACCCAGGGTTTGCAGGTCCGATAGGTATAGCTCAAATGACCGGGCAGGTAGTAGATGAATTTGGCTTTGCTTCCGTATTTCAGATAGCGGGCTTGCTTAGTGTTAGTCTGGGGATACTTAATCTTCTTCCAATACCTGCATTAGATGGGGGGAGGCTTTTATTCGTTTTAATCGAAATAGCTCGTGGAGGTAAAAAATTGCCTCCTGGTTTGGAAGGTAAAACACATCTTATTGGCTTCGCATTGCTATTAGCACTTATATTGGTAATAAGTTACAGAGATGTGTTAAAAATATTGAGTGGAGACAGTATACTGAATTAACCTCTGCTCAGATAAAATGATTGAATTTTATAATCGGGATTAAAAGAAAAGTTTTGAATATGAAAAGAAGAATTACTAAACCCATTAACGTAGGTGATGTCAAAATCGGCGGTGATGCATCAATAAGTGTCCAGTCAATGACTAAAACTGATACACGAGATGTACAGGCAACAGTTTCACAAATTAAAGGTTTACAGGAAGCTGGGTGTCAAATTGTTCGATGTGCTGTTCCGGATATGGAGGCAGCAGAAGCTTTAGCGCAAATAAAGAAACAAGTAGACATACCAATAGTCGCTGATATTCATTTTCACCATCAATTAGCACTTAAGTCATTAGAGAGTGGGGTGGACTGTCTGCGATTAAACCCAGGTAATATTAGAGACAGAGCCAAAGTCGAGGGAATTGTAAAAGCTGCAAAAGAAAGAGCCGTGCCAATTAGGATAGGAGTCAATTTCGGCAGCCTTCCTCCGGTCGGTAAAATAGGCTTAACCGGAGGCATATCTAGACATACTGATGGGGTTAATGAGCTTCCGAAAGCTGCAGATGCTGAAGTTGGTGAATTTACGGTTGTCGACCATATGGTTGAAACCGGTTTGTGGGAGATAGGTATTTTAGAGAATTTGGATTTTGACTTGATAAAAATATCTCTAAAGGCATTTGACATTGATACAACTGTAGAAGCTTACAGAAGAATGGCTAAATTGGTGCCATACCCTCTGCATCTTGGGATTACTGAGGCGGGGACTGCAAAAGGCGGTAGTATTCGTAGCTCCATAGGCTTAGGGATACTGTTGTATGAAGGTATTGGGGACACTATAAGGGTTTCACTGTCTGATGAACCAAGTGAAGAAATAATTACTGGTTTAGAGATTCTAAAGTGCTTGGGATTACGCAAAGAAGGTGTAACTCTCGTTGCATGTCCAAGTTGCGGTCGTGCAGATGTTGATATAAGGAAGTTAGCAAACACAGTCGAGGATCTTTTAAGAAAAACGAAAACACAAGTAAAGGTGGCTGTTATGGGCTGCGAAGTTAATGGGCCAGGAGAGGCTAAAGACGCAGATGTTGGTATAGCTGCTGGAGTCGGAAGAGCGATCATTTTTCGGAAAGGTAAAAAATCCAGGATTGTGGAAGAGGCCGACATGTTAAAAGCCTTGATGGAAGAAATTAGTGAAGTTGAGAAAGAGCTTATTGAAGCATAGAGTCTCGTTTTTACAATATCAGAAAATGTCTAGTTTCTGATTTAATTATTGCGTAGTTATAGATAGATAAATTGCTACGATCTGATGCTGAGACTTAACAAAGTAGCTAGATAAAATATTAATTTAAAAGTGTGTTGTTTTGAAAATAAGTGAACTATTAGGAAAAACGCATCGCGACAATCCGTCTGAAGTGGAGTTGATTAGCCACAAGTTGATGTTGCGGTCAGCTATGATTTATCAGGTTGGGGCAGGAATTTATGCCTATCTTCCCTTGGCTTGGACAGCATTAAGAAAGATAGAGGAAATCATTCGGCAAGAGATGAATTCTGCCGGTTCCCAAGAGTTAAGATTGTCGATACTTCAACCGAAAGAATTATGGGATACTACGGGACGAACAAAGGCATTTGGGGATGATCTTTTCACTTTAACTGATCGTAAGGGCAGAACGCTTGTGGTTGCCCCAACTCATGAAGAAGAGCTTACTGCAATCGTAAAGGCGCACATCTCCTCATATCGTGATTTGCCTAAAATACTGTATCAAATACATACCAAATTCAGAGATGAGCCGAGGTCTCGGGGCGGTTTAATGAGAGTTCGTGAATTTGACATGAAAGATGCATATTCGCTTGATGTTTCCGATAAGGGATTAGATTCGAGTTATCAGAAAATGGTAGAGGCTTATAAGTCAATTTATAAAAGATGTGGCTTAAACGTGATTCAAGTCGAAGCTGATAGTGGGGCAATCGGAGGTAAGGATTCACATGAGTTTGTACTGCTGTCGGACTCCGGTGAAGACGCAATTGTACTCTGCGAAGGTTGTGGTTATGCAGCAAATATTGAGAAAGCCAGGTTTGCTCGAACAGATTACTCTAAGGAAGGCGAATCCGAGCTTGCTGAAGTTAGTACTCCTCAAGTAACAACTATAAATGGACTGACAGATTTCCTAGGTATTCCTAATTATAAGACTATAAAGACGTTATGTTATGTGTCTAGAGATGAACTCATATTGGTTGTTATAAGGGGAGACCTAGACGTTAATGAAGTTAAATTAAAATCTGCTATAAGTGCACCCGAAATAAGACTGGCATCACCTAAAGATATTGAAAAACATGGATTGAGTAAAGGTTATATTTCACCGGTTGGCATCAACGGGTTTAGAGTGATAGCAGATGAATCTTTACTGCTTGGAAATGATTTTGCTGCTGGTGGCAACAAGAATGAAGTTCATTTGATAAACGTGAATTACCCGCGAGATTTTAAAGCAGATCTGATCTTAGATGTAGCTCAAGCAACAGAGGGACAGTATTGTACAAATTGCACCAATGGAAAACTCGAGATTAGGAAGGGTATAGAGGTTGGACATGTTTTTAAATTGGGTGATAGTTTCAGTAAAAGTATTGGTGCTACATTTGCCGATGAATCAGGCAGCCTGCAGCCGGTAATTATGGGATGCTATGGGATCGGATTAGGTCGACTTCTTGCTGCAGCTATTGAACAACATAACGATGAAGACGGAATCAAATTCCCTGTTGCTATAGCACCATACCAGGTGCATTTAATAGCGCTGAATATAGAGAAAACAGACATATCAAAATTGGCTGAAAAAGTGCAATCGGAGCTTACTGAATCAGGTTTAGAAGTCTTGTACGACGATCGAATTGAATCTACTGGAAAAAAATTCAAAGATGCTGATTTAATGGGTATGCCAATTCGAATTGTTGTGAGTTTACGGAATCTTAAAGAGAACGTTGTTGAGATCAAGGCACGAGATTCTGAAGAAACTTTGAAAGTGAAATATGAATCAGTTGTTGAAACGGTAAAATTATTACTAGATGAGCGCGATTTTTATAACCTAAAAGGTTAGAATGCTGGCTGGTGGAGCTGACTCCTATCTTGTGCTAGAATCGCCAAAATAATCAGAAAGAAAGGTGCTCCAAATGGCATTGCCCCCTAGATTGAAGTTCGGAATATTTATGGCCCCGTTTCATGCACTGGGTGAAAACCCAAATCTCTCTTATCATCGAGATTTAGAGTTGATGGAATGGTTAGATTACCTGGGATATGACGAAGCTTGGATAGGAGAGCATCATAGTGGGGGATGGGAAACGATTCCTTCTCCTGAACTATTCATAGCAGCAGCATTAGAGAGAACTAAGACTTTACGCTTTGGCAGTGGAGTTAGTAGTTTGCCTTATCATCATCCCTTGTTGGTAGCAAATAGGTATATTCAATTGGATCATCAAAGTCGAGGCAGAGTCATGTTGGGTATTGGCCCTGGGGCTCTTACAGGAGACGCCTATATGATGGGTATAGAGCCGACTGAACAAAGACCAATGATGCAAGAAGCAGCCTCTCTTATAAAGCGTTTGTGGACGGAAACTGAACCAGTAACGCATAAGTCTAAATGGTGGAATTTGCAAGAAGCTCATGTTCATTTAAGGCCATATACGCATCCTCATCCCCACATAGCGGTTGCGGCCGTTCAATCTCCTTCCGGAATGATAACCGCAGGAAAGTTAGGGGCTGGAGTGCTGTCATTAAATGCCGTCGCTGATCGAGGAAAAGGGATGTCTGCTCAAAAAACGACGCTAAAGGATTTTTGGAAAATCGCAGAAGAGACAGCTGAAGAGCACGGTAACACCATGAACCGAGATGATTGGAGAATAGTATTACATACTCATGTTGCTGAAAGTAAAAAAGAAGCCGTGAACCAGATTAGGGAAAGAGCGTTATGGTATCAACGAGATTATTTTGAAAACACATTGGGTGTTCCTTCTCCTTATCCAGATGTTTCTAGAGATAAGTTAGTTGATATGATGGTTGACAGCGGGAATTGGATTGTAGGTACGCCGGATGATGTGGCGGATGCAATACATAGAGTAGAAGAGATGTCAGGGGGCTTTGGTGGATATATGATACAGGCTACAGAATGGGGAACCAGAGAGCAGGTACGTCATAGCTATGAGCTTATTGCAAGGTACGTTATGCCAAAATTCAAAGGTCAACTAGATAGCGTTGAGTTTTCACAGAAGTGGTATAAAGATAAAAGTAAATTCTTTATGGATGCTCGCGACAAATCTTTTGATCTGGTGCAAGCAGAGTATGATAAATCAAAAAAGTAAATTAGTTGGAGAACTTTTAATAATATTCAAGAGTGTTAGGAGAAAGTAATGTCTGGAAGAATGAAAAACAGAGTTGCCATTGTTACGGGGGGAGGTTCTGGGATCGGTGGCGAAACTGCACTTAGGCTTGCTGAGGAAGGAGCCGCCGTTTTAATAGCAGATCTTGACCCGGAGAAATCTGGAAACATTATTGAAAAGATTAAAGGTTTTGGTGGTAGAGCTGAGTATAGTAAGTTAGATGTTCGTATTCCTTCTGATGCCGATACTATGGTGGCAAAAGCAATAGAATCTTTTGGTAGTTTAGATACGCTTGTCAACAATGTAGGCGGGGGCAAGGGAGATGATTTGATAAATGAACTCGATGAAGAAACATGGGATTTCAATTTCAATTTTTCTCTTAAACCAACTTATTATTGTTGCCGTGCTGCAATGCCTAAATTACTTGAGAGCGCTGAGGCAAGGCCTGGAGCAGCAATAGTAAACCTTTCTTCAGTAAATGGTATGACTGCAATGGGGTTGCCGGCATATGCGGCTGCAAAGGCTGGCGTAGAAATGTTTACAAAGAACATAGCGATACAATATGGAAAAAAAGGTGTTCGGTCTAATTTAGTGGCGCCATATACTACACGCACAGATTTTTGGAAACCTATCTTTGATGCTGATCCAGCAACGGTATCACGCCTTGCAGACATTAATCCAATGAGACGAATTGGTAACCCTATTGATATAGCGAATGCAATTTTATTTTTGGCATCTGATGAGGCTTCATTCGTTAATGGAGCACTAATACCTGTTGATGGTGGCTTTACTGCTGGAACCGACATATTTAGCCGTAGTGGAGGTAGGCCTGGAGAACAATTCTGGTCATCTCATGCAGAGACGGGTAATTTTTAATACTTATCTGACTAAGCTAGTTTGCTAGCCACATAAACTTCCCTGTCCATAACTCAAGTTTTAATTTAAGCTCTGCATAATTCTTCAAGATCTCTGTATTAATATCTCAAATTGTAATATGTGCAATTTTCTACTAAATTTCTTCTACTTTGCTAAATAAGTGTTGCAAAATAGATTTAGTATTGTCTAACATAGTATTTCACTAAGTCTATACTTAGTGAAATACTATGTTAGACAATCGAGATATATGAAAATGAAGAGATTGTTTGCGTCATTAACTTTACTTATAACAGTGGGTTTAGTTTTCTCATTCGCATGTTCTTCCGAATCGGAAGTAATTGTGGTGGAGAAGATAGTAGAGGTTGAGAAAGAAGTAATAAAAGAAGTGGAAGTATCGTCATCACCGGGAAAACTAATAATCTACTCTGGCAGAAAGGAATCTTTGGTTGGTCCGATAATAGAGCAGTTTAAGGAAGCAAGCGGGATAGAAGTAAAGGTCAAGTATGGCAGCACTGGTGAGATAGCGGCTACACTATTGGAAGAAGGTGCAAATTCCCCAGCTGATGTTTTCTTTGCTCAGGACCCAGGGGGCCTCGGAGCGGTTGCTAATGCTGGTATGTTTGCCAAGCTTTCAGCTGATATCTTGGGATTATCTCCTGATTGGGCTCAATCTTCTGAAGGCCTATGGGTGGGAATATCAGGTAGAGCTCGCACTTTAGTTTATAACACCGATCAATTAGATCCTTCTCAAATGCCAAGCACTTTACAGGGGTTAACTGACTCTAAATGGAAGGGCAAGATCGGATGGGCTCCTACAAATGGTTCTTTCCAAGCCATGATTACGGCAATGAGAGTAATTTGGGGAGAGGAAGAGACTAAGACTTGGCTTCAGTCAATACAGGCAAACAAGCCGCTCGTATATTCAAAGAACACTCCACAAGTAGCAGCTGCAGCGGATGGAGAGATACTCATAGGATTAGTAAATCATTACTATCTTCACAGATTTTTAAGTGAAGAAGGTGACGAATTTGCGGCTAGAAATCACCATCTTAAAGGTGGCGGACCCGGATCCTTAGTAATGGTTGCAGGTGGTGGGATTTTATCCACTGCCACGAACTCAGAAAATGCGGAAAAATTCTTCAAGTTCATGCTTTCAACTGTCTCCCAGCAGTATTTTGCTGGTCAAACTTATGAGTATCCATTGGTGGAAGGTGTAAAAACTAACCGAATTCTTACCCCAATGGAAGAGATCAATAAACCTGACATTGATATGGCCCAGCTAGAAGATCTAGCTGGAACACAAACAATGTTACGAGATTTGGGAATACTCGAATAATTTATGGAGGTAAATTCAGTATTAAACAAAAATCGTACATCCATTTTTCATGGGACATATATCCTATTATCCACGGTAAGGAAAGGTGTAGGTCCTTTGCCTATTTCTATACTAATCCCTTGTATATTAATAAGTGCTGCAATGATGCTGCCGTTTGTATATTTAATCATGCGGACTTTTGGTGCATCTGATTTAGCATGGCAATTACTATTTCGAATTAAAACTCTCCATACTTTATTTAACACTTTGGTATTAATAGTAGCTGTAGTCGGGGTCTCAATCTTAATTTCATTACCGATGGCCTGGCTTACCGTTCGTACCGACCTTCCTCTAAGACGACTCTGGTCAGTTCTTGGTGCCTTACCAATAGTTATTCCAAGTTATGTGGGAGCTTTTCTTTATATAACTGTATTTGGGCCAAAGGCTTTATTTCAACAATTGCTAGAATTTGCTTTCGGAGTCGAAAGAATTCCCAGTTTTTACGGACTACCTGGTGCGATAATTGTCCTCTCACTATTGAGTTATCCATATATATACTTAATAGTGAGAGCATCAATATCTAATATAGATTCATCAATAGAAGACTCAGCACGCTCCTTAGGGAGAAGCAGTTTTAGAACTTTTCTGACTGTGACATTGCCAATTCTCAAACCGGCGATAGCAGCAGGAGCATTACTGGTAGCATTGTATGTAATTAGTGATTTTGGAGCGGTATCACTGATGCGGTATCCAACATTTACATGGTCAATATATCAACAATATCAAGGCGCTATTGATCGTTCGGCTGCAGCTTTGCTTTCAACCTTACTACTGTTATTTTCTGTCGTGATCTTGTACCTAGAGCAAAAAAGTAGAGGTAGAATCAAATACCATAGATCGGGAGCGGGGATACCCAAAAGACTGTCTTTAATGAGATTAGGACAGTGGAAATGGCCTGCACTTATTTTTTGTGTATTGGTTGTCAGTTTTTCTCTCTTACTGCCTAGTTCTATCTTAGTATATTGGCTGGTGAGAGGTATAAGTAATGGAGAGACAATAGTATCGGTATGGTCTAGTGGTTTAAATTCGATATATGTTTCAGGACTCACGGCAGTATTTGCAGGATTAATAGCTATACCAGTAGCAGCGTTTATAGTTCGTTTTCCTGGCAAAGTTGCCCGATTATTTGAATCTATAAGTTATGTGGGGTACGCATTGCCAGGTATCGTAATAGGATTATCGCTAGTGTTTTTTGGAGTAAGATATGGTGGGTTCTTGTACCAGACTATATGGATTCTTATATTC
Organism: Chloroflexota bacterium; assembly: GCA_003228095.2. Lineage (GTDB taxonomy): Bacteria > Chloroflexota > Dehalococcoidia > Lucifugimonadales > UBA2962 > UBA2962. The sequence continues at coordinate 14,742 of QGNM01000020.1, forward strand.
GCATACATAGTTTTATTTTTCCCTGTTGCAATGGGATCTGTAAGGTCTTCATTTGCTCAGATTCGTCCATCATATGAGGAGGCTGCTAGAGGTTTAGGTAGATCGAACATGAGAGTGATGTATTCTGTCACTTTACCATTAGTCAGGTCGGGTGTAATTGTCGCGATGGCGTTGGTATTTTTAATAACCATGAAAGAATTAACTGCAACTCTGGTTTTAGGGCCATTAGGATTTAAAACATTAGCGACAGAAGTTTGGTCTTTTACATCAGAAGCGTTCTTTGCTAAAGCTGCTTTTCCTGCTTTGCTGATAATATTACTATCATCTATTCCAACTGCGTTTATCATGTATAAAAATCGAGACCTTAGGTTATGAACAAAAGAGTGCTTTTCTGCGATGATTTAACTAAAAGTTTTGGGGAAATTAACGCTCTTGATAAAGCTAGCATTGAACTGTTCTCTGGAGAAATATTAGCCATTTTAGGGCCTAGCGGCTGTGGGAAAAGCACTTTGTTACGAGCCATTGCTGGATTCGAAAATATAGACAATGGGAGTATTACAATAAATGACAAAATCGTTTCTAGTAGAGATGTTTTTACTCCACCCGAAAAACGTAGGGTCGGAATGGTTTTTCAAGACTATGCTCTATTCCCTCATTTAACCGTGACAGACAACGTGGCTTTTGGAGTTCAAATTAAATCTAAGGAGAACAAAACCTCTTTGGTTATAGAGATGCTCAAATTGGTTGGTTTGGAGGGCATGGATTCAAGATATCCACATGAATTGTCAGGCGGGCAACAGCAAAGAGTGGCTGTTGCCAGAACTTTGGCCACTAACCCAATCACCATTTTGCTCGATGAGCCGTTTAGCAATCTTGATGCCACGATGAGAAATGAAATACGTCATACTGTAAGAGAAGCATTACAAGATAGAAGTGTTGCTACCATAATTGTTACTCATGATCGAGAGGAAGCTTTCACAATTGCGGACAGGGTGGCTGTTATGAATGCAGGCCAAATTGAACAGGTCGACACTCCTGAAAACATGTATAGGTCTCCAGGATCAAAATTTGTTGCTAGTATGACAGGCACAGCGAATTTTTTGCCTGCCAAGATTGTTTCCAATCGTGCGGTAACGGAATTGGGGAAGTTTCAATGGGTAGGGACTTCGAACGAAATTATAGAGGATGATGAAGTTGAATTGTTGGTGCGCCCAGATGACTTTCTGGTCCTACCGAACCCAGCCGCTTCAGTTAAAGTAATATCAAGGGAATACCGAGGCGACTCTATGGTGTTGTCAGCCCAGTTAGGATCTGGAAACATAATTCAATGTAGACAGGGCCCGTATTCAGATTTGCCAGTAGGTACTTCGGTTGATTTGGTTCCATCTCGTAGCGCACCGTTTGTAGCTTTTTAACTTTCACAACCCACTTTTTAAGAACGGGTCTATACTTTCTATAAAACCGATCGGATTATCAGTTGTGACTAAATGCCCAGCTCCATTAACTGTTACCTCGATAGCATTTTGCATGCGTGAAACTAATTCAGTAGCCGTCTCTGCGGACACCACATCACTTTCAGCTCCTCGTACAAAAAGAGTGGGGCAAGTTATTGATTCAAGCGATTTCCAAAGCTGCATGCGATCTTTTTCGGTCTGTTCATACCTTGAGGTTTGACGCTTTAGTACAGGATCATATTTCCAAGACCATCGCCCATCGGCATGTTGCTTTGCATTACGCATCACGCTGGCTACAATCTGATTCTTGGTTCTGTCAGGTCTGAAAACTTGCACGGCCGATACCATTTCCTCAATCGAGTCAAAATAATCTTTATTTTCGACAAATTTACGGACGCGTTGCACCCCTGATTCTTGTAAACGTGGAGCAACATCTATAATCACGAGACTCCTAACAAGTTTTTGGTTAGCAGCAGTGTATTGATATCCGATTGTTCCACCTAAGGAGAGGCCAACAATTATTACCGGGGCAGAATTAGTTTTGATAACAAAATCTTCTAAGTCTTTCTGCATCGACTCCCTCGTATAGTCTTCGCTATCGGACCAATCGGATTCACCGTGTCCGCGGAAGTCGAGAGCCAAAACATGAAATCGATCAGCAAGAGAAAGTGATACAAAGTCGAAACTATGGGCACTTTGAGCGAATCCATGCAGGAGTACAACAGTCGGTTTTGCAGGATCACCCCATTCTAAGAAATGTAGCTTTAAACCATTTGCCTCTATATGCCTGTCTATCGGATTCCAGTATTTTGTAAACGGTATACCTATCTTCTGAGCGGATTGATGCAATGATGAATGTTTAGGATCAACTGACATGCCACTAAGTTTAGTTTATTTCTTTAGCTTTTTGTCCTATCTGAACAAACTCTTTATTTGCAAAAATGAATATTGCAGATAAAGCTGCTACAAGAATTCCGCCTAACATAACCGTGAAAGGTGCGCCTAGCGCCAACCCGATTAAACCAGCTTGGACCCCTCCCAAAAGCATGAGGCTCCAATTTATCCCATATAGTGCCATGACCCTTCCTCTTAGTTCAGAAGGAACCATTTGTTGTAAAGCAGCCATAGTAGAAATCATGTGAAGTGAGGTAAAGAACCCTGTTGTTAACATCAATACTATACCTAGAGCATATGAGCCAGTTACCTGGGCTAATAAACCGAATACTGCAATCGATATTCCACTTAAACAACATGCAAGTAAAATAAAGGTACCAGAAGGTAAGACTATTTTTCTGGTTGCAATAAATAATGAAGCTGAGACGCTACCAACGCCAGAACAAGCTAACAACACTCCTTGCCCTTTTGCCCCAACTGAAAAAATATCAACTGCAAATATAGGCATTAACAAAATATAGCTACCGCCGAAAAAACTGGAAAACATTGCCAGTCCGATTAAATATCTAAACTCTGGTTTTTTAAAGACATATTTCAAACTGTCTTTAACTTCATCAGTAAGTTTAGTTTGAGATTGATTATCACTATTTTCTTTACTGATGCCTGCTAATGGCATTAATAAAATTGCCATCATCGTAAAGCCAATTGCACTGAATATAAAAACGACGGATGTACTAGTTAAAGCTATTGTGAAACCGGCCACAGCAGGGGCAATAACTCTAACTGACTGCCATATCGAAGCATTCATTGCTACTGCACTAGTTAAAGACTTTTCATTTACGAGCTCTGGGTAGAAAGCCTGCCTTGAAGGTAAATCGAATGCACTCACCGAGCCGGCAATTACTGCGATAACTAGAATGTGCCAAATTTCAACGATTTCGAAGATAGTTAATACAGCCATGATTATAACTAAGCCAGCCAAAATTATTTGTGAACCTATGATAATCAACTTTTTATTTACGCGGTCAGCATACGCGCCACCAATTAAAGTTAATAAAAAGGCCGGCCCAGCATTTGCGGCTCCCACCAATCCTAAAAATAATGTGGAATCATTGATTTGATGTATTAACCACAGCTGTGCAAAGTACGTGAGGTTATATCCAGACACTGAAGCAAAGGCACCTAACCAATACATACGGTATTGAGTTGAATGGAATGCAGCAGGGGTGTGGAAAATGTTTTTCAATATTTTGGAGTATCGACTTTAGATGCTATTCCACAGTAACTGACTTGGATAAATTTCGAGGTTTGTCTATATTCCTACCTAATTTTGTTGCAGTAAAGTATGAGAATAGTTGCAGAGGAATACATGTTAACAGGGGACTTATCAATTCAGATGTGTCAGGGATGTAAATTACATTGTTGTCTTTATTGGAAACAGCCTCAGCTTGATTCGATGTTATTGAAATCACTTTGCCGCCCTTGGAGTTAATTTCTTTAACAATATTAAGGTTTTTAACAAACATCGAATCTTTGGGCATAATGACTGCAGTCGCCATTTGGGAATCGATTAATGCTAGGGGACCATGTTTCAATTCGCCTGACGGATAGCCTTCTGCATGTATGTAACTTACCTCTTTTAGTTTTAAAGCTCCTTCTAAAGCAATTGGATAATTTAAGTTTCTACCAAGGTATAAAAAATTCTTATATCCATAGTATTGCTCGGCTAACTCTTCTATTTGACTTGTCATTTTTAATAAATCATCCAGCATTATTGGTAATTCTTTAAGTTCATCTACGATCTTCTTTAATTCCGGTTGGCCGAGAGAATTACGAGCATTACCCATTTCTACAGCTAACATGTAAAGCTGTAGTAGAGAACATGTGAACGACTTTGTTGCTGCTATGCTACGTTCTTCACCCGCATTAATTGGCAGGTTATAGTCAGCGAGCTTATTTGAAGTGCTGTTTGCTGAATTACTTATATTTAGTACTGTTGCTCCCATTTCCTTTGCAGTTTCGATAGCTGATAAAGTATCTGCTGTCTCTCCAGATTGGGATATTGAAATAGCTAAAGTGTTTTTATTTATGATTGGATTTCTGTCTTTGAATTCAGATGAATTGTCTGATTCACTTTTAATCCTAGCAATTCTTTCAAACCACAATTTTGCTACCATCCCGGCATGCAAACTACTACCCATGCCTAGTATTAGTACATTCTTAAAACTATTAAGCCTTTCGGTTGAAAGTTCAGATCCAAGTAGTTTAAATTGGTTAAGATTGGAGCGGGTATTATGATCGATTATTTCGGATAAGATCTGAGGCTGATCATAGATTTCTTTAAGCATAAAGTTGCCAGGGTGATTTTGTGAATGGTTGGCACTTTGCTTATGCGGAGACATCTTAACTTTTGATTCTCGTTGGAGTCGGATACACTCCTTGGTAGGCATCCGGTAGCAGCATTGATATCCGTTCCATAATCGAATCTGAAAGTGACTGAGCTACTTCGTTATTGATTTTGCCGTCAATGGACGGCAGTGAGAATGGCTTCCCAATTTTAAACCGGACTGGTCCAGTTGGAAAAAATGCTCCCCGGCTCCAATTGCCGAACCTTTCTGTGCCTGTAATTGCAACCGGTAGAATTGGAGCACCTGATGCAAGCGCTATCTTAACGATGCCTGTTTGGGCCTTTCGTAATCCAGAAGGACTACGAGTTCCTTCTGGAAATAAAGCTAGAGTCCCATCTGTTTTCAGTAAATTCATAGCAAACTTATATGCAGAGATATCTACCCCACTTCGATTTAATGGATGAGCTCCATACCATCGGAGGAGAGGCCCGGCCATTGAGTTATCAAATAGTTCACGCTTTGCTAGAAACCTTATCCATCTTTTTAGGCCTACTCCTATTGTGAGATATGACGGGTCACACTGTGAAAGATGGTTGGAAGCAACAATTAATGGGCCACCTGGAGGAATGTTTTCACGGCCTGATACATTCCAGTCAGCTAAAATATTGACCTGTAATTCTTGTATTGTTACGCAGGTTTTATAAAGTATCGACATATAGAAATTAACTCTTTTGTATTGACTCCAATATTAAACTTACTACTTGATCAATTCTAAGCCTATCCGTGTTTATGATCAAAGCATCTTTAGCGGAGATTAGTGGAGAGTTTTTTCGCTTAGAATCTGTATTGTCTCTTGTTTTTATTTCTTCAACTAATTTCCCTAAATCAACTCTACATCCTTTACGACGCATTTCGTCTTGGCGGCGTTTTGCTCTGATCTGTATTGATGCATCTAGATAGATTTTTAAATCAGCTTCTGGAATAACCACCGTTCCAATATCTCGACCTACCATGACAATATCACCTGTAGAGGCTATAGCTCTTTGCTGATTCACTAATTCATGTCTAACTTCGCTAACTAGAGATATTTTAGGTACATTTGATTCAATCTCTGAATCTCTCAGAACGTCTGTAATGTCCGATCCGTTCACTTTTAACACCTGTTCTCCGTTCTCGAGTAAAATTTCAATATCCAAAGATTTAGTTAAATTGGCTAGTGCAATATTATCGTTTGGGTCAACCCCAGCCTGTATACTGGCCCAAGTTACAGCTCTGTACATCATTCCAGTATCCAGAAATTTTGCTGGTATTCTTCTGGCTAAAGCGCGTCCTACGGCGGTTTTGCCACATGCTACTGGACCATCAATTGTTATTTTCATGATTTAGTTAAAGTTGAACATTAATTTTATTTAAAATTTAAACATGTAGGAATAGTATATGCGTTATGTGAAAAATTATGGATGATTTTATATCTACAAATTCAAATATTAACTTAAACATTGATTTATTAAAAGATGAAGAAGTTTTGTATGAAGATGAAGTTGCAATTCTAACTAACAAAAGATTGTTGACGGATTTGAAAAATGGAAAACCGAAGAAATCTGTCGAGATTGCTCTCGTGGATGGCGTACGACAAATTGATGGAGGCCAGGAAAATCGATTCTGGTTAGGTTTTAAAGCATTCGCTATTGGAGTTGGATTGTCTTTGGTTCAATTTTTTATCGATTACTTTTTAATTACTGAGAGCAATAATACGCAAATGATCCGCATTTTAAATACAATTTTCTTTATCATTGGAGCTATGACAATGGGTTCAGGTCTATATTTGATTATAAATAGCTTACTAAGAGTAAAACCTCATACCACTTTAATATTTGTGAGATTTAACGGCAAAGATGTTACGGTAACTTTCAGAGACCACAATGCACATAAAGCTTTCACGTTAAAGGAATTATTTCTGAAACAGCAACGATCGTTAAAACTATAGGTGCTTAATACTAATTATTTACAGTGCCCAAAACCTAATAGATTATCCTCTACCTACATATTTTTGTTTAACCGGAAGCACAATAGCTTCAAGCATGTTGGCATTTGGTGGTAAAGCTGCCATAGTTAAAGCCACAGATGCAATTTCATTAACCGACATCATCACTTCTTTGTTACTTCCAATACCTGATAACAAAAGTTCGGATTCTGTATTGCCTGGGTGGAGACATCCGGCAGAGATACCGTATTCGCGGCCCTCCAACGCAGTGGATTTTGTTAGTCCTACTAGTCCATGTTTTGAAGAAGTATAAGGCGCAGAATTCATTCGTGGCACTTGTGCAGAAATGCTACCGATATTTATGATGCGACCCTGGTTTTGTTTTTTCATAATTCTCATTGCTTCTCGAGTGCAAAGGAATACCCCGGTCAAATTAACATTAATGACATTAAGCCAAGTATTGATGTCTATATCTTCTATTGGTCCTCCAGCTGCTACTCCAGAATTGTTCACCAATATATCAAGTTGCCCAAATTCACTTAATGTTTTAGAAAATAAGTGAATTACATCTTGTTCATTAGTGACATCGGTTACCACAAAATCGACCTTTGTCCCGAACTGACGTAAATCACTTACGGCCTCTTCTAAGAGATTTTTCCTTCGCGCTGCTAAAACTAAATTGGCCCCGTTTTTTGCATACAACGTAGCAATCCCTTTTCCTATTCCTGTAGCACCTCCGGTGATGATGCATACTTTATTTTCCAACATTGACATATTTGTTCTCCCAATTATTATTAACACTATAATGCTGTATCTTGTATGACAGTTAAATATTTATCGAGCGAAATGTCAACTTGCTTTGCTTCTAATGGTGTGATTAATATCGATTTCGAGAATTAGTCACGCTATAATCAAAACACCATTTTTTTTTAGGAGCTAATAACTCGAATGACATATATCATCGGAGAGCCTTGTGTAGACGTTTTGGATAGAGCATGTATAGATGTTTGCCCGGTAGACTGTATATATGAAGCTGAAGAACATAAGATGCTTTTAATCGACCCTGAAGAATGTATTGATTGCGCTGCATGTGAACCAGTATGTCCAGTAATGGCTATCTTTGCTGAGGAAGATGTGCCAGAAGGAGATAATTGGGAGAAGTATACTGAACTTAATTATACATTTTTCGGACAAACTAGAGACTCTTCATAAGAATTAGGATTCTAGTTTTTATTTGTATTTGCAATTAGGCAATTGCAAATAACTTAAGTTTATTTAATCGAAAGGCATATGATGGCCCAAATAGATTCAACACCTAGGTTCGTGGAGTCTTGCTATTCCAAAATGCGGACTAACTTAATTGAAGTACGAAAAAAACATAATAAACCGCTGACATTAGCAGACAAGATCTTATTTTCTCATTTGGATGATCCTGGCAATTCGGAGTTAAAAGCAGGGGAAAGTTATCTTCTTTTACGCCCTGATCGCGTTGCCTTACAAGATGTTTTGGGGCAGACAGTCATGTTGAATTTCATGCAAACTCTTAAGAAAAGCGTTGCTGTTCCTACCACAGTTCATTGTGATCATTTAATCCAAGCTCGTGTTGAAGGAGGATCAGATTTACTGCAATCGAAACAAGAAAATAAAGAAGTATATGACTTTCTCAAAAATGCATCAGCAAAATTTGGTGTTGGGTTTTGGGGTCCTGGAGCAGGGATAATTCACCAGGTTGTTTTAGAGAATTATGCTTTTCCAGGCGCCTTGATCATAGGTACTGATTCACACACTCCAAACGCTGGTGGTTTAGGTGCGTGTGCCGCTGGAGTCGGTGGGGCAGATGCTGTTGAAGTTATGGCGGGATTACCGTGGGAGTTGCTAGCGCCGAAACATATCGGTGTTAAGTTGACAGGGGAAATGAGTGGGTGGACGGCACCAAAAGACGTAATTGTCTATTTGGCAGGGGCATTAACTGTATCAGGCGGTACTAACTCAATAATTGAATATTTTGGTGAAGGAACTAAGTCCATTAGTTGTACAGGTAAAGCAACAATAACTAACATGGGAGCTGAATTGGGAGCTACGACTTCTGTTTTTCCATATGATAACCGGATGGCCAAATATCTTTCCTCAACTAATCGTTCTGAATTGGCTCTATTGGCTGACTCGAACCAGGATTTATTAAGAGCAGATAAAGAAACAGAAGATAACCCTGAAGCATTTTTCGATCATATTGTTGAAATAGATTTATCTAAATTAGAGCCGCACATCGCTGGCCCTCATTCTCCAGATAGAGTTAGACCAATATCACAGTTAATTAATGAAGTAAAAGACTCTAAAAATGGTTTTGCAGACAAGATAGATACTGCTCTAATTGGCAGTTGTACTAATTCATCATACGAAGACATGTGTCGCGTTGCTGATGTAGCTCAACAAGCAATTGATCATGGATTAAGGGCGACAGCGTCTTTAATGGTCACACCTGGATCTGAACAAGTTAGAGCTACAATTGAAAGAGACGGTCAGTTAGCAACTCTTAAGGAAATTGATTCAGTTACATTGGCAAATGCATGCGGCCCTTGTATTGGCCAGTGGAGAAGAGAAGAAGTATTGGATGGCATACCGAATACATTAGTAACTTCATACAATCGAAATTTCCCCCGCAGAAATGATGGCAGGTCTGAAACTATGAATTTCATAGCTAGCCCAGAGATTATCGTTGCATTGTCTATAGCAGGAAAATTAAGTTTTAATCCATTAACTGACACATTGACAGGTTCTGATGGAGTAGAGTTCACATTTCAGCCTCCAAAACCTGCACCAGAGGTTCCGCCTGCCGATTTTACTGGGGGAAAACAATTTTATATTGCTCCACCTGAAGATGGAACAGGCATAAAAATTTCAGTAAATCCCAAAAGCGATCGATTGCAAGTCCTCACCCCTTGGGAACACTGGGATGGAAAAGATTACGAACAAATTCCATTATTAATTAAAACTCAAGGTAAAACTACTACGGATCATATTTCGCCTGCTGGAACGTGGTTGAAATATAGAGGCCATCTCGAAAAATTTAGCGAAAACATGTTTATGGGCGCTATAAATTCTTTCACGGGTGAAGTAGGTAAAACTATGAATCAATTGTCTGGTGAATCTGGGATCAGCGTTTCAGAAGTTGCTCAAGATTATAAAAAGAAGGGACGAAGATGGGTTGTGGTAGGTGATTATAATTATGGTGAAGGTAGTAGTCGAGAGCACGCGGCTTTGTCGCCTAGGCTGCTTGGAGCTGCGGCAATAATCGCTCGAGGGTTTGCCAGAATTCATGAATCTAATTTAAAAAAACAAGGAATCCTACCTCTTGTTTTTTCAGATCCTAAACAATATGAATTGGTTCAGGAAACAGACCGTATTAGTTTGGTTGGTCTTGATGAACTACAGCCAGGGACAACCGTTAAATGTGTTTTACATCATAAAGATGAAACCACAGATATTTTACAGTTAGCCCACTCTCTTAGTTCAAGCCAAATAGGGTGGATAAAAGCTGGTTCTGCTTTGAACGTTTTACATCAATCAACTTAATGAGATAGTTTTATATGTCTAATAAGATCTACTTATAAAATTAATCAATTTTTGTGGGTAAATTACAAAGTTTTGAACTTAGATCCCAAAGACCGTTGGCTGTTTTATGGTCCAAAGCATGTGGTAATAGTTTCTCATGTTTAGAATTTGAATAATATTGTCCACTAGTCATACTGTTTCCAATTAATTTTATGTTATGCAGTACGTTTGCTGCTCCATGTTTTGCAGACCGACCTACAATTTTATGAAATGCGGGCAATAGCTTACCTAGTAGACCATTTTTTCCGAGCAAGTTTGTTCCAATTAACCCCGGATGTAAGCAATTAACTGATACCTTTGACTGATTCAGTTTTTTAGATAGGGTTTGCGTAAATAAAATCTGAGCTAATTTACTTCTTGCGTATGCATCCATCCCTGTTACATTGGTAGATTTAAGCTTTTTTAAATCCAAGAACCCTCTTTTGTATGCTACTGATGAGACATTCACAATAATAGATTCAGGTGCGGTCATAATATTTGGTAATAATAATCTTGTTAGTAAATAATGTCCTAAATAATTTACAGAAAACGTTTTTTCAACTCCGATTTTATCCTTTTGATATTTTAGATATATGACGCCGGCGTTATTGATCAGGCAGTGAATTTGATGGAATTGCTCTTTAATTTTTTTAGAGACATTATGAACCGCATCTTGATCGGAGAGGTCACATACTAAAAAAGTTATATTTCCATTTAAAGCTCGGAGCTGTTTGGACGCTTTAATACAAGATGTTGCTGAAGAACCAATTCCAATTATGTTTGCGCCTTCAGGAATAAGTAATTTAGCGGTTTCGATTCCAATACCTGATGTAGCTCCAGTCAATACGATATTTATGTTTTTCAATATCAACAGTTAAACGGGAATGTCGTGTGATGAGTATCTCAGGATTAGTTTGACAGTATTATGATTAGTATACAAACACTACTATTTAAATCTTAACTTGATTAGTATTTAACTTTGAATATTCAGTTTTGATTTTTGACTGGTACGCATGCATCTAGTGCACAAGTTTACCTGCTGGCGCTTCCCATTAATGTCAAGGGTGGCTTTTTGCACATTTAACGACCAACGTCTTTTTGTATGCCGCTTAGAATGACTGACGTTGTTGCCTGCCATTCGGGTTCTAATACAATTTTCACATCTAGCCATTATTTTCCTTTTTACAGTAGGGAAGTAACCTAGTTTTTATTGGAAGTATTTAGTAAAAAATACATCTAATAAAATATTAACCATTTCTTGTATAAATAACATATCATAGGGGAAGACTGTGATCAATGAGTAGTTCATCTTTAAAAACCCGTAATAAACCTCCATCTCATATAACTGGCATTGTGCTTGCTAATATGTTTCTTGCTGCGTATGAATTAATTCATGCGCATATCGAATTAGTAAACGCACTGAATGTGTTTCCAGTACCAGATGGAGATACTGGCACGAATATGGCTATGACTTTGAAATCTGTTTCATCTGCTATTAAAGAATCTGTAAATTCTGGCTCTACTGAATTAGATGATATCTCTAAAGCTATGGGGAAAGCGTCGCTCATGGGAGCCAGGGGTAACAGCGGAGTAATATTGTCACAGTTTTTTAAAGGAATATCACAAGGCGTTGGAGATAAAAAATCTATAGGTGTTGAAGAATGGGCAATCTGCATGGAAAGAGCGAAGGAAAGTGCTTACTCAGCAGTTGGCAATCCAACTGAGGGGACAATGCTTACAGCTATTGCGGAGATTTCCCGACAGGCAAACATTTCATCTAAAAACGGTGATACCTTGGAGTCTCTTTTCAATCAAACAAGCATTCAAATTAAAGAGACAGTGAAAAATACACCACAATTGTTGCCTATACTTGCCGAAGCTGAAGTTGTTGACGCAGGCGCTTATGGTTTGGACATAATTTTTGAAGGGTTACGTCGTAATATCATTGGACTTTCAGTGACGGATGTAGAGATCCCTGTGCCTGGGATGAAGAATTATAAGGGCTTTACTTTACCAAATAAGATTTTTTTAAGTCAATCGATTAACAAAAATTACGGTTTTTGTGTTCAAGTTTTAATTTCTGATAACGTGACTCAAGCTGATCAAATAAAAAAGGCAGTCAGTCAAATAGGAGACTCAGTAGTTGTTATTAACGAGTCCAGCATGCTTAAAATACACGCCCATGTTCAACGTGTTGAACAATTGCTTGAATATGCTCAAACTCTAGGTAAAGTTGAATCTCACAGTGTTGATGACATGGATGTGCAAAAGGAAGAGTTTGCAGCAGGCTATATCAAAGCAAATCATCCTGAAATGACATCATTGATTTCAGTAGTCGACGGCCTAGGTATCAAACAGGTTTTTATTGAATTAGGAGCATGTCAGATAATTGATGGCGGACCTAATAACAGTCCCAGTGTTAGCGATATATTGGCAAAAATAGAGTTGGCGTCCAGTGAAAATATTATATTTTTGCCAAATGACAAGAATATTATTTTAGCGGGGGAACAAGCATCAAAATTGACCAAGAAAAATGTTGAAATTGTTCCCACACAGACGTTGCAACAGGGAATCAATTGCGCTTTAGAATTCGACGCTGAAAATGATCTTTTGAAAAATAAAAAACTCATGTTTACTGCTATAAAGGAAATAAAAAGTGCTGAGATTTCTACCGCTTATAAAAACACCACACTTCACGGTGTTAGTGTAGTTGCTGGAGAGTTTGTGGGTATTAGCGATGGCCAGTTGATTACCTCAGCATCGACAATTGATGAAGTTCTATATAATTTATTGGACATTGAGGAAAACAATGATGTTGAGCTTGTAACCTTATACTGGGGAGCCGATTTGCTAAAAGAGGATTCAAAAGAGCATTACAAAGTAATAAGATCTAAGTTTCAAAACATTGACTTTGAATTAATTGATGGAGGACAGTCTCATTGCATTTACATGATTTCTATGGAATAGGAGAGTTTAGTGAATATTAAAATCGTAGTCGACAGTATTTCGGACATGCCAAGTGAGCTCATAACTAAATATGGGATTAATGTTATCCCGTTACTTGTGCGCTTTGGTGAAAATGAATATAAAGATGGAGTAGATTTAACTGCAGACAAATTTTATGAGCGGGTTGCAGCGGGTGAATGGCCGACCACGTCTGTGCCATCCGTTGGGGAATTTGCTGAATTATACGAGAGATTATCAAGTGGTTCGGATGGAATCATTTCAATTCACGTATCGTCCAAGTTAAGTGGAACATATAATTCGGCAGTTCAAGGTTCAGGACATATAGGATCTGAATGCCCTATTGAAGTTGTGGATTCACAGCAAGCATCCATGGGTATCGGAATGTTGGCATTAGTAGCGGCTAAATCTGTTGAAAACGGGGATGATCTGCCAACGGTTGTAAGTAAAGTGAATTCTGCTATCCCTAAAGTACAATGTTTTGCCCTTTTAGACACCCTCGAATATTTACAAAGAGGTGGAAGGATTGGAAAAGGCGCTGCTTTGGTTGGAGGATTATTGAATTTCAAGCCAATTTTAAAGCTGTCAGACGGAGAAGTTTTCCCTTATGCCCGCCCTAGAAGTCGTAAAAAGGGTATAAAAAAGCTCATCGAAACTGCAACTGATTTTGGTCCTCTTCAAGAGGCTGCAGTGATGTATAGCACAGACTCTGCAGAGACATCTGGGATAATTGAAAGTCTCAGCAACTTAACACCAGATAAAGTAGAGCCTTTCTTAGCTCGTATGGGGCCTGGGTTGGGAACACATGCTGGACCAGGATCTCTAGGCATTGCTTTGTTAACAAATTAGGGATTTTACTAAAGATGAAAGTGGTGTCTTCCTCCTCTGAAAGACCTAACAGAAATACTTCTAAGGTTGAAATTTTCAAGAGAATAATCGATCAAGAAATTGCTTCCGGGTATGAAGACAGGGCGGTTATTGGCGGTATAGATAACTTTATTAGAAAGTGGTCTACAGAACTCGTTCCCATGATGGGAGAAATGTCAGGGTATTCAGTTTTATCTTACGAAGAGCGTAAAAATTGGGTAAATGAGGTGGTCGAGCGCTTTAAAACAAAAACTGAAAATAGTCTAAATTTAAAAAAACAAACCATTGTTCCCCTTGATAGTGATTTAAAATTACCTTCTCCTATATCTCGGCTTAAGATTGCTGGAGGGATTCGAAAATACATACCACAGTTAAAAAAACTTGGTATTTATAATATTGAGGATGCTCTTTATCATTTCCCTCATCGACATAATGATTTTAGAACTATAGTTAAAGTATCGGAACTTAAGCATGGATTCGAACAAAGCATTGTTGCAACAGTGTGGGAGTCCACCGAAACTAGGCATGGCAATCGAGGACGAAGTACTTCCGCTCAGGCAATTTTAGGAGATGACACAGGAAATATTAAAGCTATATGGCATAATCAAGGGTATCTAGTTAGATCATTAGCTTCTGGCACAGATATTGTGATAAGCGGCATGGTTAAAACTTTCAAAGGCCGACATATTTTTGAGTCGCCAGCATACGAAATATTATCTGGTCAAGAGAGCCTTATGCATGCAGGTAGGATGGTACCAATATACCCAGCAACGGATAAATTGGCTGTGCGTACAATAAGACGAATTATTAATACAAGCCTTAATATAGGCTTAGACCAGATAATTGAATTCATGCCCAAGGCTGTTTTACA
>QGNM01000021.1 GCA_003228095.2 Chloroflexota bacterium
GGGAAAAGATTGGTAACGCTTGATATGGGCTCTTTAGTGGCAGGCACAAAATACAGAGGCGAATTTGAGGAAAGATTAAAAAAGGTCATCGAAGAGATTAAATTATCCTCTAACTGTATTTTATTTATAGATGAAGTTCATACAATGGTTGGTGCGGGAGCAGCTGAGGGAGCGGTTGATGCGGCTAATATCCTGAAACCCTCTTTAGCAAGAGGAGAGCTGCAGTGTATTGGTGCAACAACTCAAGATGACTATATGAAATACATAGAACGTGACCCCGCATTAGAACGTAGATTTCAACCAGTTAAAGTGGAACAACCGTCAGTTGACGAGACAGTTGAGATATTAAAAGGCGTGAAATTAGCGTATGAAGAACACCACCAATTGCTAATTAGTGATGAAGCATTAGATTCAGCTGCTCAACTCGCTTCTCGATATATAGCAGATAGGTTTCTGCCTGATAAGGCTATCGACCTGATTGATGAAGCCGCATCTAGAGTGCGTATAGAATTTAATTCTCCTCCACAAGTGGTTAGACAAATTCGACTAGATGTTGGGCAAGTTAAAAAAGAAAAAGATGAAGCTATAAATGATCGGAAATATGAAGTAGCAGCTGAGTTGCGTGAAAAAGAAAATGAATTGAACGAACAATTATCCAAGCTGGAAAAAGAGTGGGAGTCAGGCCGTGGAGAAGAGGTTCCAACCGTGTCATCAGACCATATTGGCGAAGTAGTTAGCATGTGGACAGGAATCCCGGTTACTAGGTTAACTTCTTCTGAAACAGAGCGCTTAATAAACATGGAAAAAGTTATCTCTGAGCAAGTATTTGGTCAAGATGAAGCCGTAACCTTTGTTTCTAAGGCAGTTCGAAGGGCACGCTCAGGTATGAAAAATCCAAAACGACCTGTTGGAACGTTTATGTTTTTAGGCCCTACTGGAGTCGGTAAAACTTATTTAGTTCAAAAACTGGCTGAATTTCTTTTTGGCACAGAAGATGCTGTAGTAAGAATCGATATGTCAGAGTTTATGGAAAGGCATTCTGTAGCCCGATTAGTCGGATCTCCTCCAGGTTATGTTGGGTATGATGATGGAGGACAGTTAACAGAAGCAGTAAGGCGTAAATCATATAGTGTCATCCTTTTAGATGAAATTGAAAAAGCACACCCCGAAGTTTTTAATATTTTGCTACAAATATTTGATGATGGCCATCTAACTGATGCGAAAGGCCGAAAAGTTGATTTCCGTAACACAATTATTGTTATGACTAGTAACATCGGTTCAGATCTTATTAGGCAGGATAAAGGCATTGGATTCTCTATGGCCATAGGTGATGCCGAAGAATCAGAGCATAGATACACAAGAATGAAACAGAATGTTATGGATGAGGTAAAAAAGTTTTTTAGACCGGAGTTCTTGAATCGAATAGATTCGATGTTAGTTTTTAAGTCTCTTGCTAGAGAGCAAATGAATCAAATTGTAGATTTGATGTTGATGTCAGTATCTATTGAATTGGTTCAGCGTGGCATAAATTTGGAAGTTACTGATCAAGCAAAATCCTGGATTGTTGAAAAGGGCTTTGATCCACAATTTGGAGCACGTCCTTTAAGGCGTGTTATTCAAGACCACGTAGAAGATACATTGTCCGACGTAATTTTAAGTGCTGAACTCAACCCTGGAGACACTGCAGTTGTCGACCTAGAAGAAAGTGATGAAGGTGGAAAATTGAAAGTTACCGCTCAGTCACCACTGCCAATTGTATCCAGTTAGAAAGTGTTTCATTAAACATACCTGAGTAAACTGCGATTATAGATTATAAGAGACATACGTTTTTGGTAATTAAGTTAAGCAAGAGTTAATCCGATGTCACAAAAATCAGCTTATTTTAATTGTCTAGGCGGGGTCAGTGGAGATATGATTTTAGGCGCTATGGTTGATGTAGGGCTTAAACCTGAATTTTTCAACTCGATCGTGAAGAGCTTAAAGTTGGACAACGTTGTAATTTCTGCCTCTAAAGATTATCGGCATGGAGTTATCGGCACTAAAATTCATATTGAGTTGAATGAACAAGAAAAGCAACGGTTTAAGATCAAAGATTTTTTATATAAATTAGAACATTCTGATTTAAGCGACGAGATTATTAAAACATCTCAAGGAATCTTGGAGAGTATTGGCGAGGCTGAGTCCAAAGTCCATAATATCGATATCGACAGTTTGGTATTACATGAGTTGGGGAGCTTGGATACGTTAATTGATGTTACTTGCTGTGTAGCAGGTGTAGATGAATTGAATTTAGATTTTGTTTATTCATCTCCATTACCAACAGGCTCTGGAACAGTACTTACAGAGCATGGAGTGACACCTGTACCTGCTCCCGTAACTATGGCCATTTTGTCTAAACATAATGTTCCTTTAAAACCACCTCCAGTTGAGAGCATGGATACTGGAGAAATGGTTACCCCTACGGGGGCTATTTTATTAAGTCATTTAGCAAAATTTGAACAACCTTGTATGACTGTCGATAAATTGGGCTATGGTTTAGGTCAACGAAACCCAGAATCTTATCCTAATGTACTTGGTTTATGGATAGGGAAAAATGAAGATGAGCCGCAATCATTGCTTTTACTTGAAACAAATATAGATGATTCAACCCCTGAGATTCTCTCATATGTTGTGGACCGTCTAATATCTAATGGGGCTTTAGATGCATGGACAACTCCTATTAACATGAAAAAAAATCGTACTGGAGTATTATTGTCCGTTCTGTCAATACCAGGTTTGGATATGAGACTAAGAGGTATTATTAATCGAGAGACTACAACGTTAGGAATTCGTGCGCAGACAGTAAAACGATTTGCTAGTAGGCGAGAAAACATCCTTGTTGACACGGAACTAGGACTTATTCCCGTTAAACTTCGCTATATAAATGACGAGCCGTCAGATCTTTCTCCTGAATACGATGTCTGCCGTAAAATAGCTATGGAGAGACAGGTTCCATTAAAAGATGTAATGGATATTGCTCGTTATCATGCTAAAAAATTAATTAATTAATTGATAGAATATGTATTGATAGATTTTAAGCCCTGGTGGCGCAATTGGTAGCGCAGCCGACTTGTAATCGGCAGGTTGGGGGTTCGAATCCTCTCCGGGGCTCCGTTATAGCACAAAAAATTATCAATTAATGCAACTTTTTAAAAATCATTCAATTATTTAAGAATATTTATACAAAATATACTTTGTGTTTCTGTTAAGTTGTAATTAACTTTAATGAATGGACATAGCATGGATAATCCAGCTATGCTAAAATTGAACGTTGTGGCGCGGAGGGATGGGAGAGTGGTTAAATCCACCAGACTGTAAATCTGGCGCCCGGAAGGGCTACGTAGGTTCGAATCCTACTCCCTCCACTCTATGAACAATTAAAATTAATACCAAAAAACCCACGAGCCCACATAGCTCAGTTGGCAGAGCGCGTTCTTGGTAAGAACGAGGTCAGCAGTTCAAGTCTGCTTGTGGGCTGGTGAACAACAATGGAGTATAGCTGAATGGCTAAGGAAAAATTCGTAAGAGATAAACCGCATATAAATGTTGGAACTATAGGTCACGTAGATCATGGAAAAACTACGTTAACTGCTGCAATAACTCGGACGCTTGCGTCTACAGGTCAAGCTAGTTTTAGAGCTTTTGACACTATAGACAACGCTCCTGAGGAGAAAGCACGAGGGGTGACGATAGCTATCACTCATGTTGAGTACGAAACAGAAGCACGTCATTATGCGCACGTTGATTGCCCAGGACACGCTGACTATATCAAGAATATGATTACCGGTGCTGCCCAGATGGATGGAGCTATATTGGTGGTGAGCGCCCCAGATGGCCCAATGCCACAGACACGAGAACATATTTTACTTGCAAGACAGGTGGAAGTTCCTGCGATTGTCGTTGCATTAAATAAAGTTGACGCAATGCAAGACGAAGAACTTTTAGAGTTAGTGGAAATGGAGTTAAGGGAGCTTTTAACTGAATATGGATTCCCGGGAGATGATGTTCCGTTTATCCGCTTAAGCGCATTAAGCGCCTTAGAGGCACCAGATGATCAACTTGGTAGAGATTCGGAATGGGGCGGAAAGATTTGGGAGTTAATGGATGCGGTAGATTCTTATGTGCCAATACCCAATAGACCAAAAGAGAAACCTTTCCTAATGCCAGTTGAAGATGTCTTCGGAATTAAAGGTAGAGGTACGGTGGTGACGGGCAGAATCGAACAAGGGGTCATTAATACTGGAGACGAAGTTGAAATTGTGGGGATAAAAGAGACCAGAACTACTGTAATTACAGGCGTGGAAATGTTTCATAAAACACTTGATGAAGGTGAGGCTGGAGATGCCGTAGGGCTCTTGGTTAGAGGTATTGACAGGGAAGATGTTGAAAGAGGACAGGTTTTGGCTAAACCTGGTAGTATTAAACCTCACACAGAGGCATCGGCGAATGTATATGTCTTAAGTAAAGAAGAAGGCGGTAGGCATACGCCTTTCTTTAAAGGATATAAGCCTCAGTTTTATATACGAACCACTGATGTTACGGGTGAAATAGAGCTTCCTGAAGGTGTAGAAATGGTGATGCCTGGTGATAATATTGAAATGAAAATTAAACTTATTACTCCAGTAGCTTTGGAAGATCAGTTAAGATTTGCGGTTAGGGAAGGTGGACGAACCGTAGGTTCTGGGGTTATAACGAAAGTCATTAAATAAGGTAATTAGATCCATGGCCAAAAAAGGCGATGCAAGAAGTTTAGTTAATCTCGGATGTGAACAATGTCGTGAACGCACGTATCATACGTCAAAAAATAGACGTAATGATCCGCAGCGCCTCGAATTAAATCGTTATTGTCCGAGATGTAGGGTACATACACTTCATAAGGAAGTGAGGTAGAAAACTCTTGGCTCGTGGACAAAATGCAACCCGTAAAGTAAGTACAGATGCTACAAAAAAAGCGTTCAGTTTTCGCGTTTTTGGTGAAGTGTACTCAGAACTCAGAAGAGTAACTTGGCCGACAAGGGAAGAGACTACAAGACTTACAATAATGGTTGTGGCTGTTTCTGTAGTAATTGGTATTTTTCTAGGCTTGGTAGACATGGGTTTCTCTCGTCTAGTAGGGGTTTTTATAGGTAATTAATAAGTAATATGTCTGCTGTTACAACAATAAAAGAAGAATTGACTCCTCGTTGGTATATTGTTCATTCTTATTCAGGTCAAGAAGAACGTGTTAAACGTAATCTTGAGCTAAGAATAGAAACTATGGACGTTTCTAATAAAATTTTTGAAGTAATTATTCCCACAGAGGAAGAAATTGAAATCAAAGATGGTAGTAGAGTCCCAGTTTCGAAAAAGATCTTTCCTGGGTATATTATGGTAAAGATGATGATGGATGATGAAAGCTGGCATGTCGTTAGAAACACTCCTGGTGTAACCGGATTTGTGTCAGCTGAAGATGTAGGTGAGAAAAGACCAAAACCGGTTCCGTTAGAAGAAGATGAAGTGACTAATATTCTTCAGCAGATGGAGTCTAGTGAACCTAGAATTCGGGTTGGTTTTGAAAAAGGTCAGGTAGTACGAGTAAAAGATGGTCCATTCGTAGACTTTATTGGAGCGGTTGACGAAGTATTTCCTGATCGTGCAAAACTGAAAGTATTGGTGTCCTTCTTTGGTCGTGAAACACCTGTAGAATTAGACTTTTTACAAGTTGAACGGGCATGATAGATAATACTATTATTCGATATTCGGTAATGATCGTGGTTGAACCATTAATAAATAAATTTATCAAGGAACTAATGTGGCAAAAAAAGTTTTAACAATTTTAAAGCTTGAACTAGAGGCTGGGAAAGCAAGTCCTGCACCTCCAATAGGTCCAGCGCTAGGGCAACACGGAGTCAATATAATGGCTTTCGTAAAAGAATATAATGAAAGAACTAGCTCACAGCAGGGTAATATTATTCCAGTGGAGTTGTCTGTGTATGAAGACAGGTCATTTAGTTTTATTACCAAAACTTCCCCAGCAACAGCTTTATTGAAGAAAGCTGCGGGGATAGATAAAGGAAGCAGTGAGCCAAACAAAAATAAAGTAGGCAAAGTGTCTATTGATAAAGTTCGTGAAATAGCTGAAATCAAGATGCCAGACCTAAATGCTGCAGACATAGATGGTGCGATAAAGATCGTTTCTGGTACCGCTAGGAGTATGGGGATAGAAGTCGTATGATTTCAAAGCAAATCATGCTGATGAGGAGTTCAATTTGAGCAAGCACGGAAAAAGATATAATTCGATCAGCTCGCTAATCGATCGTGAGGCAGAATACAAGATTGATGAAGCGGTGGTAAAGGTTAAAGAGACTGCAACCAGTAAATTTGATGAATCTATTGAATTACATATACGCACGTCTGCAGACCCTCGTCATGCTGACCAACAAGTAAGAGGAGTAGCATCACTGCCCAACGGTAGCGGGAAAACCGTTAAAATAGTGGTTTTCGCACAAGGTGAGGGGATATCGATAGCTCAGTCTGCTGGTGTGGATTATATCGGAGATGATGATTTAATAAAAAAAATTGATGGTGGATGGGCTGAGTTTGATGTATCGATAGCTACACCGGATATGATGGGTAAGGTTAGCAAATTAGGTAAAGTGCTAGGTAGAAAAGGTTTAATGCCTAACCCAAAAACTGGTACCGTTGTTAATACTGAAGATATCGAAAAAGCAGTGATTGAAGCAAGAAAAGGTCGGGTGGAATTCAAGTTAGATAAGACTTCCATAATTCATGTCGTGGTAGGGAAGGCTAGTTTTGGTGAAGATCAATTGGCGGAAAACATATCGGCAGTTGTTGACAATATTGTTCGTTCAAGGCCCTCAGGAGTAAAGGGACAATTTATGCAATCTGCATATTTGACTAGTACAATGGGTCCGAGTGTTCCGTTAAATGTCGCTGCTTTAAGCGAAATGAAAGAAAATGAATTATAATTAATAGATAGATTGGCCTAAGATAGTCGGTCCTGATGTAATTATTCAGAATAATATTACCTACCGAGGCAAGTTGAATTAAGTTATAACCGTATTAATACAGTGTAACCCCCCGACTTGTATAGTCGGGTTTTTTTTGGGAGAAAAATATGCCTACACCACAGAAAGCACAAGTGGTAGAAAGTTTAATAAAATGTATAGCTGACAGCACGATTGCTGTTTCAACTGACTATTCTGGCATGTCTGTATCTGAGACAAATCAGCTTAGAAAAATGTTAAGAGCCAAAGATGTTGAATATGTCATTGTTAAGAATACGTTAGCTTACATTGCCGCTGATTCAGCTGATAGAAGTAAACTAAAAGAGATCATATCTGGTCCTACAGGTTTGATTTTTGGTTATGGAGAGGTTGTAGATCCAGTAAAGATACTGACAACCTTTATTAAAGAGACAGAATCAGACATTACGATTCGCGGTGCTTTGATGGGGGAAAGGTCACTTGATATAAATGAAATAGAGCAATTATCACGGTTGCCTAGTAAAACAGAGCTATATACTCAGCTTGTTCGCCAGTTAAATAGCGGGATACAAGGATTAGTATATGTTTTAAATTCACCTATCAACGGCTTAGCAAATGTGCTTCAGCGACGTGTTGAAACCGCACCTGAGGTAACCCATGATGAGTCTACTGAAAAAATAACTGAATAGCCCATTAGGTTTGAAAAAATTTAAACGATAAACTTTTTAGGAGTTAAAAATGAGTAAAGAAGAAATTCTAGAAGCGATAAAAGGAATGTCTGTTCTCGAGTTATCAGAGCTTGTAAAAGAACTAGAAGAAACGTTTGGAGTTAGTGCAGCAGCAGCTGTAGCAGTAGCTGCGCCTGGAGCGAGCTCAGATGCTGGTGCAGGAGAAGCTGTAGAAGAGAAAACAGATTTTATTGTTAAGCTCGATGAAATCGGACCGAACAAAATCAAAGTTATTAAAGCCGTGCGAGAATTAACATCTTTAGGTTTGAAAGAAGCAAAAGATTTGGTTGAAAGTGCACCTGCAAATGTGAAAGAAGGCATTGGGAAAGAAGACGCTGAGACAGCAAAAACTAAATTAGAAGATGCTGGAGCCAAAGCAAGTATTTCTTGATGTTTATAAGCCCAATACTGGGTTTATAAACTGTTAAACACTGTTTACAAGGTAAGGAACTGTTTGAGGCCCTTCTGGTAGTACACATATACGAGTTGTTTTTCCGTGCTTGGCGATGGATGTTTGTATAGCATCTTCTATATTATGTATAGGATTGAAGTGAGCAGCACGTATTTCCACATCTGTAAGATAGTCTGATTTAATTAAAACTTCGGCACGCATCTGTATTTTGGCCTGTACTTGAACTTGCCATTGATCATGCCGCGTTGTCTTACTCTGGTTAATTGACTCTAAAAGTTTAGTCATTGAATTTGACTCTGACAAAATTTTGCTATATTCACCGTGACTAGGGAGTCCGTCTCTACATTCTGACGCGCATATTATTGTTCCACCTTTTTTAACCACCTGTGCAGCTGCAGATAAACCTTTTACTGTTTGATATAAGTTTTGATCTAGTGGGTAACCTGAATTAGTCGTGACAACGATGTCATATTCATGTTCAACTGGTTTCATCACAATTCTCTTTGACGTTTCACAGGCAGCTTTATGCACTTCAAATAAATCTCCAGCAAATACAGAAGTTATTTCTCTATTTTTGTTTATAGTGACGTCGACTGAGAAATCGACACCAGTAACCTCTGAAATTTCTCTGACAGTATCGTGTACAGGATTCCCATGTGTGATACCCCATACAGCCTTGGGAGATCCTATCCTTTCTGCATTATGCAATGCCATTATTGTGTCGAAACCGGCTAAGCCTGGGGCAACCATTTTAGGGCCTCCTGAAAAACCGGCAAAAAAGTGAGGTTCTACAAATCCACAGGTAATTCTCACATCTGATTCAATCCAAACTTTATTTAGCCAAATTGAAGTTCCATCAGATGTTTCTCCTACTAAATTTAGTGTTGTGCGATCAAAACAGTCATGATTTATAATATTGTAATTTTTTACAATATTTTCTCCAATCATATCTATTAACTCGTTTCCAGTGTTTGATCTGTGTGTGCCAGTCGCCACAAGGATAGAGATATTTTTTGCAGGTATATGAGATAGTTCTTTCAGAATATGAGGGAGTACTATATCGGTAGGTGAGGGACGTGTGATGTCGCAAATGGAAATGGCAACCTTTTGATTGGGGGATATTAACTGACGAAGAGGTTTTACACCTATTGGATTTCTTAAAGCAGTTTGAATTGCTGCAGACTCGTCTGGCAAACCAGGAACATATTCTGGCTCAACGACGTCGGTTATATGATCAGGGAAATCGACTTCTAGCCCGCTGTCTCCATAAGCAAGTTTCACTAACATAGTTAATCCTGGTGGGTGCTTTTTAAAACGATTTCACAAAATTGTGCAGCATCAGTTAGTTCATCAATTTTCACGTGTTCACGTACTGTGTGCATTCCATTATCTGCCATTCCTACAACAACTGAAGTTATACCCTTTAGTCTGAAAATATTACCATCCGTCCCTCCACCGCTAGATTTCATTGTCGGGGTTAGATTCATTTTTTTCATAGCTTCAGCTACGCGAATAAAAGTAGGATCTTTATCTCCAAATTCGTAATGCTCAAATTCTGTATGTAGATGTTCTTTCAATTCGGCTTCAGGATACATAATCTGAACTCTACTTATAATATCTTTAATTTCTAGACCGATGTTATCAATAGTTTCTATATTTTGACTTCTGAACTCTCCAATTATTTTTGCATCTTCTGGGACAGTGTTCCTGACACTACCTCCTTCTATCAACCCGATGTTAAATGTGGTGTCTTCATCGAGTCTGCCTTGTGGCATTCTGGTGATGAGTTCAGCGGCGATTCTAATAGCAGACAACCCTTTTTCTGGTTCGACCCCAGCGTGAGCGGCCCGCCCAGTAATCTCAATTGTGAAACCTATGTACGTTGGGGCAGCAACAGTTACAGTATTAACCGGACCTTCGCCATCAAAGACTATAGCTTCTTTCGCATATATTTTTGAAAAATCGAGGTTTCTTGCCCCATGAAGTCCAGTTTCTTCCTCTCGAGTCAGACATACTTGATAAGGTAAATGCTCGACTTTATCTTCATGTATGGATTCAATTGCTTCTAGGACAGCCGCAACACCTGCCTTTGCATCGCCTCCTATAATTGTTGTCCCATCCGACTTAATAATTCCATCTTCTATTTTCGGTTTTATGCCACGTCCTGGATCAACTGTATCCATATGTATAGACAAGAGTATGGGAGGAGATTCAAATTCCGGTTCGAAGTTGTCAGAGTTTGCAATTAAGTTCCCGTAATCATCTGATTCTACTGTCAAACCTAACTTCTCTAATCGTGACGTGAGGTCTTTTGCTATGTCATCTTCTTCTCCAGAGATGCTATCAATTTTCACTATGTCACAAAACGTTTTTACTAACCTGTCGCTATTTATCATTTATTACACCTAATTAGTTTTTACAGAGACCTCATTTTATGACCCATAGGTTGTGTGTCAAGAACCATTGCATGGTTTTATTGCTGGAAGTTAAACTGACACTGTATATACGTTATATAAAAACTGATTTTATAAACGTTGTAAACAAAATTATTAACATATTTTTGAAACTGAGGTTAGGGACATGAAAATTTTAGTTATGGGTTCTGGAGCTGTAGGAGGATATTATGGGTCTGTCTTAGCTAGAGCTGGACATGAAGTACTATTTGTCGCTAGAGGTGAACACGCTGCAATGATTGAGGCACAAGGCTTAAAGATAAATAGCGTCACTTCAGGTGATTTTAGATTACCAAAAGTTTTTATAAAACAAGGATTAGACAACTCATTCAAAGCAGAACTCGTTCTTTATTGTGTAAAAGGCTATTCAAATGATGAAGCGATAAAAATCATTGAACCGGCAGTGACGAATAATACATATATATTGACATTGCAGAATGGACTCGGCAGTGGTGAAGCTTTAGCAGAGGCTTTCAATCAATCATCAATTTTGCTAGGAGCAACTTATATTGAGGCTTCATTGGTATCTCCAGGTGTGATTAATGAATATGGCGGAGGATGTTCAATTGTTTTTTGAAATAAAGATGGAATCCTAACTAACCAGGCGATTAATATTAATGAAACTATGGTTAAAGCAGGGATAAATTCACAGATATCTGAAGATATCATGATTACTTTGTGGTCAAAACTTATTTTAATATGTGCTCTTAGTGGCATGATGACTATAACTCGGGAGTCAATTAAACAAGTCTTGATTACTGAAGATTCGTTTAATATGACTAAAGGAGTAATTGCGGAAGCAGCTAATGTTGGACGATCTATGAAAGTTGATTTACCAGGTGATATAGAAATAAAGCAGATTGATTATTTACTAGAACATAGAGAAGTAGCTGTGTCTTCAATGTTCACCGATTTAATTCGAGGAAATCCATTGGAAGTAGATGTGTTAAATGGGGCAGTATCGAGATTGGGCAAGGAAAATAATATAGCGACTCCGTTAAATGATTTTATATGTTCGACTTTAAAACCCTATAACGACAGAGCTAAAGCAGCTAGATTTGTTGGTAGAAAAGCGGACTTTTATGGAGCACCTATAGCTTAAGATAATCGATTATTAACTCCGTTAGTTAGATATTTGAACTTGATAATTATGAAAGGAAGATTAACTGAAATGTCGTATTTCTATGATTTAAAGGAAATAAAACGTAAGCAACTTGCCCCTGGAGTTACAACTAAGCTAATTTGGGGGGATAAAATAATGATTAGCGTAATTGAAATGGAACCATATTCAATCGTGCCTGTTCATTCCCATGTCCATGAACAAGCCGGACTATGCGTACAAGGCGAAATGGACTTTACTATAGGTGGCCAAACGAAAAGAATAGGAGTAAATCAAGGGTGGATGATACCTGGCGGAGTTGAACATAGCGTCCAAAACTTAGACGGGTGGTCATTGGCTCTCGATCTATTTAGCCCACCTCGAGAAGAATACAAGAAATTGGTTGTAGAGTATTTTGATGAATTTTTGCGACCCGGTAAATAGAAGAATATCATCATATTAAAATAGCGATTATATCTTTTGATAATGTTAAGCAAATTTTACAGTCGTATGCAATCTAAATGGATGATTCTCATTGTTGCTGCTATGGGTAATCTTGTGTTAACTATAGATAGTGGACTCATGCCGGTTGCATACCCAGAATTGGCTACTGTTTTTAATACTGACACCTCGACTATATTATGGATATCGGTAGCGTATTGGGTTACTACAGTTGGGTTATGCATGACTATTGGATGGCTTGTGGACGTGCGTGATAAAAAAAACATATATATATTTGGATTTATTATCTTTTCTTTATCATTAATATTAGCATCTGTTGCCTCGTCTCTATGGCAGCTAATTTTGGCGCGGATTTTCATGGGTTTTGGGTCAGCAATGGTATTAGCTGGGGTTAATGCGATAATCGTTGATAATTTTCACGGCCGTGAGAGAGCTAAAGCAATTGGGTTTGCTGGGGCGGTAGTTGGAATAGGTTTATCTGGAGGACCAATGTTAGGAGGGTTTTTGTTGGACCACTTAGATTGGAGGTCCATTTTTTACTGTCGTATACCGATATCTGTGATCGGGGCCTTTTTATCTTGGATGGTACTAAAAAAACAAAGTAACCTAGAGCATAACAAGCTAAAAATCGAATGGATAGGAGTATTGTCTTTATTTGCCTGCTTGGCATCTTTAATTCTTATTTTTAATCGTGGATCTGAAGTCGGATGGACGTCTCCAGTTGTTTTCATAATGAGTATTGTTTTATTGATATCTTTACCGATTTTGTTTCAATATCAACGTAGGTCTGAGAGGCCAATATTAGATTTACCATTATTTAAAATCACTGGTTATGGTTATGGTTTAACCGTGTTAATGTGTCATTACATTTCTCTTGGTGCAATTATGTTATTGGCAGCTTTCTTTTTTATTGATCACTTAGGATTTTCAGCTACAAAAGCAGGGGCTTTTATAATGCTATATTCGTTGATGCGCGTCTTTATTGCTCCGTTCACAGGGTATATTCTCAGAATTATAAGTCCGTGGCATCTCTCTGCAATTGGCCTTGCACTGATATGCGCATCTCTAGTTTGGTTCAGTTTTTTGTCTGTGTCAGGATCCGAAACGAGCATATTTATAGCGTTACTATTAATTGGTATTGGATCTGGTATTTATGAACCACCAAACACGCTGACTATAATGAGTAGCGTGCCCCCAGATAGACACGGCACTGCATCAGCTTCAATAGCTAGCGCTCGACAACTAGCATTTGCATTAGGTGTAGCGATGTGCGGCGCTATAAATGCAGGTAGAGAGAATCTTTATAACGCCGGAGAAATTACCCAGTCGGATTACCTGTCGCTAAGTTTTTCATATGCATTAATTGCCTGTGCCATTTTTGCTGGCATCGGATTAATCTTAAGTTTTGTTGCGGAAAGTCGCGATAGTCGAACTGTTAAAAAGTCTGGAATTTAAGCTCCAAATCTAATGTCTGCCACGGAGTCATTATAGTCAACTCCTTTTGTAGCCCAGAATATTTTCGCTATCTCATCAACAGACTCTACAAGTTTTTTGGCTGACTCTGAGCTCACGGCCTGTTTGTTTGCTCCAGCAAGTTTATTTGCGTTCCAGAATAACTCGTGTAAACCCGGATATTTTTCTAAATGCTCCGGCTTAAAGTAATCGGCCCACAGAATATTAAGTTCATCTTTGACTTTTTGAGCATGTTCTTCTTTAACATGGATCAACCTTGCGATACCATTAGGCTGCTCAACCTTAGTTACCCCGCTACTGAAATCTAGCGCTTCCATCCTAACTGCCATTTTTAACACTGTCTGCGCTGCGATTTTAGCTACAATTGGATCATATATGCCGCATGGTATATCACAATGGGCATCCACATCTGCTACTAAAGATAAATTTCTGATTATCGATTGGAATTTCATCGAAATTGCCTCCATCAATGTTTTTTATTTTTTTAAGCATATCAGTAAAATTAGATGCTGATCAATGGTTAAGAAGTATTAAACTGTATTTATATTTACAAAGCTAATTAATCGTATAATTGACAGGTGTTCATAAGACTTTCTACATACATATTTAGCAGATTATTTATTGGAATTGTACGTATAAATAACTTCAGTATGACTCCTAGCATATCTCCAGGAGAGTATTTTCTATACAGGAAAAAGAGCGTTTTTGTAACGGGTTATCTTAGGGGAGATGTTGTGATTATAAAAACTAACCATTCGGATCAATGGACAATAAAAAGGGTGATAGGAGTTGAGAATGATTTAGTTCAGATAACAGGAACATCAATTTTTGTGAATGACAAAGGTTTAGTTATGAGAGAGAGTTATTTTGAATCTGAAAATCAAAAGAAACAAGAATGGAAAGTAGATGTTGGCGAATTATTTGTATTGGGAGATAATTTTCAAGATAGTATCGATAGTCGTGTATACGGACCTATAAATATCAATTTGGTAAAAGGTAGAGCTTGGCTTCGTATCTGGCCGTTTAAGCTTCTAGGCAAAATATTTTAATTATTTGTCTTAAGCCAAGTTGCGGCTTCTTTAGCGTAATAAGTTATTATCATGTCAGCCCCAGCTCGTTTAATAGATGTTAATATTTCCAATGTGATTCGCTTTTCGTCGATCCAACCGTTTTGAGATGCTGCTTTAATCATGCTGTATTCTCCACTAACATTGTAAGAAGCTATAGGAAGCCTAAATTCATCTCTGGCAGCCGAGATCACGTCCAAGTATGCTAATGCCGGTTTTATCATGATGATGTCTGCGCTCTCCGCTACATCCAAACGTATTTCATCTAGTGCTTGCCTAATGTTGGCTGTATCTAACTGGTAAGTTTCTCTATCCCCGAATGATGGAGCCGACATGGCAGCATCCCTGAATGGGCCATAGAAACCAGAAGCATATTTTGCGGAGTATGCCATTATTGGCGTTCCTACAAATCCATTCTTATCTAAAGATGATCTTATTGCGCCTACTTGACCATCCATCATCGCGGACGGAGCTACTATATCTGCCCCTGCTTTAACATGGCTAATCGATATTTCTCCTAAGGTTTCTAAGGTTTTGTCATTATTTACTAAGCCATTTTCAGTAATACCACAATGTCCATGGTCTGTGTATTCACACATACATACGTCCGTGATAATTAAAATATCTGGTGTGTGCTGGCGTATTGCCTTAATTGCCGACTGGATTATTCCCTTGGAGTTAAAGGAGTCCGAGCCTAAAGCATCTTTCTTTTCTGGGATACCAAAAAGAAGAACAGCTTGAATTCCAAGGGAGTGCGCTTCTTGCACCTCAGCGCTAACGGTATCAATAGAAAGTCGGTTAATTCCTGGCATAGATTCGATGCTATCTCGGACATTTTTTCCGTGAGTCACAAAAATTGGATAAATAAAATCATTAACAGACAGTGATGTCTCACGCACAAGTTTTCGAATAGCTGTATTCTTTCTTAGTCGACGCAAACGATGTTCAGGATATGTAGCCATAAATATTTACCTAGTGAAATGTGTTTTAATTGCTTTTACTAAACTTTCAACAGTGCTTTCTGGGGCTATTATGTTGGGCGTAAGTCCTGCTATTTTAATTGATGCTTCTGTAACTGGGCCGATACAGGCTATATTAACATTTCTAAGTTGATTAATCCCTCCTAATAGGTCAACAAGGCCATGAACGGTCGAAGTGCTGGTAAAAGTAGCTATGTCGATACCCTCTTTAAAGATTTTAGTTGCTAGTTTTTTAGAGTGCTTGGGTATAACAGTTTTGTATATATTTATTTCCTGTACTTGTATTCCAGCCGATTTTAGTTTAGCCACAAACTCATAGTGTCCCAATTCAGATCTAGGCAATAAAATATTTTGGTCCTTGAATACTTCTTTAATCAGTAAATCTCCTAGAGAATTAGTGTTATAAGATTTAGGCATTACTACATTTTTAATTCCATATTTTTCTAAACTTAATTTAGTGACAGCTCCAATAGCCGCAATTTTTATTCCAGATAAATTCCTGCTATCAAAACCTGTATTGTGCAGTTCTTCGAAAAATATATGTACTGCGTTTGAACTAGTAAAAACTAACCAAGAAAATTTATTAATTTCCCGAAGTTGACAGTGAAGAGCTTTTATGTTGATAGGTATAATTTTTATAGCTGGCAACTCAATTGGAATAGCTCCTTGTTGAGCTAATAGTCCAGATAATTTAGAAGCTTGTTTCCTAGTTCGAGTTACAAGAACACGTTTGCCAAATAGAGGTAAATTTTCAAACCAATTTAACTTATTTCGTAGATTTACTACATTGCCAATAACTAAAGCGACTGGAGGCAATAAATTTGCAACATCTGCTTGTAGCGATATGTTAGTTATAGTGCCAGTGATAGTGGTTTGATGAGGCTCGGATCCCCACCTAATTAGTGCTGCAGGAGTATCTGGATTGAGTCCAACCTTTATTAATTGGCCAGTTATCATATTTAGTTTATTTCGACTCATTAGGACAACAATTGTTCCTCCAGTATTACTAATCGCATGCCAATTGATATTCGAATTTGCTTTATTGATATCTTCATTGCCTGAAACGAAAGTGACGCTAGATGCAATACTGCGATGAGTTACAGGTATTCCTGCATAAGCAGGCGCTGCTATTGCTGATGTAACACCAGGGACTACTTGGAAAGGTACGTTGTGCTTCCGCAAAATTTCCGATTCTTCCCCGCCTCTTCCAAATAAGAAAGGATCTCCTCCTTTAAGCCTTATTACTTTTTTACCAAGTTTCGCTTTTTCCACCATCATCTGGTTTATTTCATCTTGATGGTAACCCGTAGATTTAGAGCTTTTCCCAACATCAATAAGTTCAGCATTAGGTTTGGCGAAATCCAGAATGCGAAAATTTATCAATCTATCATGAATAATAGTGTCGGCACCCTTTAGCAAGCGTAGTCCTTTAACAGTGATTAATTCGGGATCACCAGGGCCACACCCGACAAGATACACTTCTCCTAAGATTTCTCTCATCGTTAGGTTCCTTCGATATCTAATGCGCCGATGCTGATAAGTTTTTTAGCTAAATTGATACCTGTTTCTTCTGGAAATTCTATGTCGCCATAAATTGTGTCTTTGTACTGACGTTTACCGTCATTTGAACACACTAAACCAGTAATCTTAATTAGTTGTTTAGTAATTACCGCATATGCTGCATGAGGGGTATTGCAGCTTCCCCCAAAAGTCTTAACGAAAGAGCGCTCTGCGGTAACACATGTGAATGTGTCAGCATCATTTACATGTGTTACTGTCTCTGATGTGTGTTCGTCTTCAATTCTCGTCTGTATTGCAATAGCCCCTTGTCCAGCATCTGGAATAAAAATTTCAGTATCTATAAACTGATCAACAATATCTATCATATTTAATCTTTCAAGGCCTGCTGCAGCAAGTATAATTCCGTCGTAGCCTCTGCCAATTTTTTCTAATCGAGTATCTACATTGCCGCGAATGGGCTTAACAATTAGTTCTGGTCTATGATTATTTATAAATGCTGTTCGTCTCGGACTACTAGTTCCGATAGTTGCCCCATCAGGGATTTTATCAAGTGGTAAATTCCATTTACTTACAATAACGTCACGAGCATCAGCTCGTTTTAACATAGCTGATATTTGGAGTTCAGGATTACTGTCGGGTGGTATATCTTTGGCACTGTGTACAGCAATATCAATATGTTTTAATATCAGAGCCTGTTCTATTTCTCTAACGAACATGCCCCGGTTCATTTCTGATAGAGGTACGTCTTTATTGATATCTCCCTCTGTTTTTATAGGAACCATTGAGAGCTTTATTTCTGGTACATATTTGTCGAAAGCCGATATAACTTCATTCACCTGAGCGATAGCTAGGCGGCTGGAACGCGCACCGATTCTAAGGGATCTGTCCTTAGTTTTAGATACATTCATAGAGGTAATTATAGTGTACGGATTTGTATCAGGACATTTCCGAAAGCATTTGACAGAAATCCGGTACGCAATTACAAGATGCACCTTTCAATAAATTGTTCATAAGAACTTCTCTGGCTTGATCATTTTTGCCTACATGCACTAATTCAATTAATTCGTCTGTGATACAAGCTTGGTAGTGGTCAAGATTAAGCTTAATCTTCCGATTGATTAATTCTTTTCTTGTATCCGATAATATTTCTGTAAGGTCAGCAAATTCCATAATTGAGTGAGTGTTAATTACTGGGCTTGTACCAGATAATACCTCTCTAAATTTTCTAGCTAAAGCGGGACTAGTTCCTGAAGTTGATATTGCTACCGTTACATCACCACGACGTACTATGGCAGGGGTAATAAAAGTGCATAAGTTAGTTATATCTTCAACATTGCACACTACGTTTCTTTCTGTGGCTTCTTCATTGACAGCATGATTTATTGATGGATCGGATGTGTCCATGACGATTACTATAAATGCGTCTTTTAGATCGCCATTTTTGTAGTCTCGATTTATTATCGTGATTTGCTTTTTATCTGACAACGCCCTCAGTGCAGGAACAACGTTTTTAGCAATTACTACAATATCTGATTGAGTTTCTATTAGAGATAAAACCTTTTTCACAGTTTTTTCTCCTCCGCCAATAATCACCGCTTTCCTATTTTTTAAATCTAGATATATTGGGTAATAGACGTGTCTTTGCGGTTTTTCCATTGTAGTTGCGAGGTTGCCTTTGGACGTAATATTTGCGGTGTATGCAACAGCTGTTAGCAATGATACAGTAACATGGTATTAACGACCGGTCAACGCCTATGTATAGGGCTTAATTACTCGTCAAGACACATTAACTTTTACTTATTAATTAACCATGGCAGGCAATAAAAACTCAATTTTTAATGAACAGAAAATGCTTCTTTTCAATAATTTGCGTAAAGAAGTACAAGATGATCGAATTTTAAATACGATGATGGGCGTGCCACGAGAAAATTTTATTGACTCGGATATACGCGATAAAAGTTATGATGATGTTGCTTTGCCTATTGGTTATGGTCAAACGATATCTCAACCACTGATGGTTGCCATAATGGTGTCGGCATTAATGGTTGGCAGCTCAGACAATGTGCTTGAAATAGGTACTGGAAGTGGATACCAAACAGCTGTTTTGTCACGTTTAGCAAATAATGTAGATTCAATAGATAGAATTCCAGAATTACTTTCGGAAGCATCAGTTAAACTGGAAGAACTGAATTGTAAAAATGTTAATCTTATGCAGGCAGGAGCGGACCTAGGATGTAAGCAAAGAGGCCCATATGATGGGATTATAGTGTCTGCGGCAGCTCCTAAACTACCCAATTTACTTCTTGAACAATTGAAAAATGGAGGAAGGCTTTTAATACCAGTTGGATCACAAGATTCACAAGAATTGATGAGGATTATTCGGAATGATGAGGATTATTCAATTCATGTGTTAACGAGTTGTAAATTTGTACCGCTTATTGGTAAAGATGCCTGGTCTTTGCAAGATTTACAATCTGAAAATTAATGATAGCTAACCCATAACTATTTGCTCATCTTAACGTTGTAAATTTGTGAACTGAAAAAGAGTGATAATCTAATGCAATTGAAGGAATTGGTTTAAAAATAATAATATGGTGTTTAAATGGACTATGAAACAGTAATTGGACTTGAAGTACATTCACAGCTGAATACTGACAGTAAGATGTTTTGCAGCTGTATGGCAACATATCAAGAGATGGAACCGAATACGATTATATGCCCTGTGTGTATTGGAATGCCCGGTACGCTTCCAGTACCTAATACAGCGGCTATCAGACATGTTATCCGCACTGGGTTGGCATTAGGATGTGAAATATCATCTGAAAGCAAGTTTGATCGCAAGAATTATCCTTACCCGGATTTAATGAAAGGATATCAAATTTCACAAATGGATAAACCTATTGCATTAAACGGTTATTTATTAGTTGAAGGTGCAAGTGGAGTGACCAAGGTTAGGGTTAACCGAGTTCACTTAGAAGAGGATGTTGCTAAGCTAATGCATAAGTCAACTAATGATGAATCCTACAGCCTTTTAGATATCAATAGATCTGGGGTGCCTTTAATGGAAATCGTAAGTGAACCTGATTTAAGATCGGCAGATCAAGCTCGGGATTACCTAACCAGTCTTAGATCTATACTTAGGTATTTGGATGTGAGTACGGCAAATATGGAGGAAGGAAGTTTTAGGTGCGATGCTAATATAAGTATAAGACCTTTTGGAGACACTGAATTAGGGCCAAAAGTTGAAGTCAAAAACATGAATAGCTTTCGCGCTGTCCATAAAGCTTTAATGTTTGAGCAAAAGCGACAGATAAATTGTAAAAAAAATGGTGAAAGAATAGTTCAGGAAACTAGAGGCTGGGCTGACCAAGACGGTACGACGTTTTCTCAAAGAAGCAAAGAGAATGCTCATGATTATCGATATTTTCCAGAACCCGATATCCCTCCTTTTCATATTAATGAATCTGAAGTTGTCGAGTTGCAAAAATCCTTACCTGAACTTCCTCAAGCACGTCGGAACAGATTTAAAGAATCCTATGGCCTTTCTGGCAAAGAAGCCGAACAATTAACCTTGTCTAAGGACATGTCTGATTATTTTGAGCAAGTTTTATTACAAGCTTCTGGTGATAACGATATATTAAATGCAATCGCTAAGGTTATAAGTAATTGGTTGCTTGGTGAAATGACACGATTACTTAATGAGAGGGGACAAGAGATTTCCATGGTAAAAATTACCCCAGTAAACTTAATTGAATTGCAATCTATGGTGGATTCCAAAATATTAAGTTCTACAATGGCTAAAGAAGTTTTTGAAAGAATGTTTGATACCGGAATGCGCCCAACTGAAATTGTTGCGAAGTCTGGGATGCAACAAATAAGTGACGAAAGTACTCTTCAAAAACTGGTCGAAGAAGCGATTCAAATCAATGAAAAAGCAGTAGAGGATTTTTTAAATGGTAAAGATACCGCGACTAGATTTCTTGTAGGACAGGTTATGAAATTAGCAAGAGGTAAAGCAAATCCCCAGTTAGCAGAGCAACTTGTTGTTAAAGAATTGGGGAAAATTAAGATGGAATAGCGGCTTATATGAATCCGCTTATTGAGTATATTTAACTTGAGATTATTGCAACTTTTTTTTAAAGAAAATTTACAGATACTGTTTTTAGGTATTGGACTAAAACGATGGCTCTTAACAGGCGCAGCCGGTGTTTTTATAATTGCCATGGGACTGGCTTGGATCTTTGGACGTTTATTAGACTTGAGGCCGCCGAAAATTTTACCTGTTCCAATTGAAGCAACATTTTTAATTATCTTAGGGGTAGTTATGTTGTTGCTTTGCTTATATGGGTTGTACAAATCCTTGGGTAAATTAAT
The DNA here is from genome assembly GCA_003228095.2 of Chloroflexota bacterium. Taxonomy (GTDB): domain Bacteria; phylum Chloroflexota; class Dehalococcoidia; order Lucifugimonadales; family UBA2962; genus UBA2962. Next base: position 21,595 of record QGNM01000021.1, read on the forward strand.
GTTTGCATCTAGAAATATGGACCACTTAATTTCAAATGTAAAAACACGAAAGTTGACAAGTAGGGGCCCAAAAATTGTAGCGATAGGGGGAGGTACAGGACTATCAGTGTTACTTCGCGGCTTAAAAAATTATACAGATAATATTACAGCGATTGTAACGGTTGCTGATGATGGGGGAAGTTCTGGCAGATTGAGAAAAGAAATGGACGTATTGCCTCCGGGGGATTTCAGGAACTGTATAGTTGCTTTATCTGATGCTGAGAAAACGATTACAGATCTTTTTCAATATCGTTTTAGTAAGGGGGAAGGACTCGAAGGACATAGTTTCGGGAACCTTTTTATTGTTGCAATGATGGAAGTGACTGGTAGTTTTGATGCTGCATTGAGAGAAGCAGGAAAAGTATTGGCAGTCAGAGGCGATTTAGTGCCAGCAACAATGGATAATATAACACTTTTGGCAAAGCTTGATGACGGCACATTAATATCTGGAGAATCTCAAATCTCAAAACCATCTAGACCGATTGAAAATGTTTATTTAGAGCCTGCTAATCCAAAAGTACACCCTGAAGCTGAAGCCGCGATACTGAATGCTGATGTAGTTGTCTTAGGTCCAGGAAGCTTATTTACTAGCGTTTTACCTAATTTAATGGTTCCAGGTATAAAAGAAGCTATTCAAAAAGCAAACGCTTTAAAAATTTATATTTGTAATGTTGCTACTCAGGTTGGAGAGACTGATGGTTACAACGTCGCGGACCATATATTTGCTCTTCAAAAACAAACTTATGATGAAATTGTAGATTTTGCCCTTGTTAACTCTATAAATATTGATCTTCATGACAGATATGCAGGCGAGCCAGTAATTGATGATGGAACTAAGCTGCTTCATGCTAAAATTAGAAAAGCTGCAATAGCAGACAGCAAACATCCCGTGAGGCACGCCTCTGAGGGACTCGCTAGAGAAGTGATGGCACTGTATCATAACAACTGATAAATAAAAGATTTAGTAAATAGATTAACTATGAACACCTTAAATATAATCCAAATAATTGTCGCCCTACTTTTAGTGATTGTAATATTAATGCAGGTTAAAGGTCAGGGATCAGGTTTGTTCGGGTCGGCCGAATCATCGTTTCGCACGCGCAGAGGTTTTGAGAAAAGTCTTTTCCAGGTTACGATTTTACTGGTTTGTGCTTTTTTAATCACTTCGATATTAAGCGTGCGGCTATTTTGACACATTGATTAGCTGAATTTAAAACTCGCAAAGTTGAAAATCTCTGTCTAACATAGCTTTAAACCGAAGCGTAATAAATTTATGAAAGACGTTTCCAGCTCGTCTTATCTACCCCATCTTCTATCTGAACTCCTAATTTAATAAGGCCATCTCTTATCTTATCTGCTAAATCATATTGATTTGCATTTCTCAAAGAAAGCCTCACTTCAACCAACAAGTCAATAAAACCATCTGAAGCAGCATTAGATTTAGTGCTAGATAACTTCAATCCAAGAACACCGGTGATTTCCTTTAGAGTTACTTGTGCTTTTGATATTGAATTTCCAATTTTATATTCTTTATGTATCTCACGAACCAACTCAAAAATCACAGCCAAGGCTTTCGGAGTATTTAAATCGTCATCCATCGCGCTATCAAAGCTGGTGACGTATGAGGAAGTGTCGATTTTAGAGTTAGTTTCAACGCCACCTAATTCAAGTGCATTTTTAATTCGCTGAATTGCGCTTTCTTGTGATAAAACAGCATCATCGTTATAGGTTATGGGGCTTCTGTAATGAGAACTGATAAATAACAGTCTAAGTGCGTCAGCAGAGTGTGTTTCTAACGCTTGCCCGATTGTCACCATATTGCCTAGTGATTTACTCATTTTATCTTCACCAAGTCTGACCAAACCGTTATGCATCCACACTTTGGCAAAAGGCTTTTTACCTGAGAACGATTCTGACTGGGCTATCTCGTTTTCATGATGAGGGAAAATTAAATCTTGACCGCCACCATGAACATCGATTGACTCTCCTAAATACTGTAGAGCCATAGCGCTACATTCAATGTGCCATCCTGGGCGACCAGGTCCCCATGGGCTTTGCCATGCAGGTTCGCCAGGTTTTTGCGATTTCCACAAAGCAAAATCTAGAGCATCTTCTTTATGATCTGCTATAGCTACTCTTGCTCCAGACTTTAGTTTTTCTATGTCTCTATCGCTCAATTTACCGTAATCTGAAACTGATCTGACTCTAAAATATACATCGCCATTTACTTCATAAGCAGCTTGATTTTCAATCAGGACTGATATCATGTTTACGATATTTTCGATTTCCGCTGTAGCTCTTGGGTATGAGTTAGCTCGTAGAACCCCTAACATATCCATTTCTTTTAAATAGCTAGATATATTAGATTCGGCAAGTTCAGAAACTGAAATACCTAATTTTCTAGCTCCGTCTATCATCTTGTCGTCGATATCAGTGAAATTTTCAACATGAATAACATCTAGTCCTTTATGCTCTAGATATCGTTTGAATACATCAAAAACGACAGACCTCATTGCATGGCCAACATGTGCCGGCGAATACGGAGTTATGCCACAGACGTACATTGTTATAGTAGTCCCTGAGGGTTTTAAGGATTCAGTTTTTCCTGTTAATGTATTATGAATTTTCATTTTTTATTAATATTTTGAATTAGTTTAATTTCTCTATTGTAGCTATTGCTAATCCGCCAATACCTTTACTCTCCCCAATAAATCCGAGATTGTCTGTTGTTGTTGCTTTCAAATTTATACATGAATTTGCTATACCTAACGATTTTGAAATACATGATTCCATATTAGAGATATACGGTCTTAATACAGGTTCCTGAGCAAGAATTGTAGCATCCAGATAGATAGTCTTCCAACCAGCTTTTGTTAATTTGCCCAAAGTTGCCACAAGTAAATCAGTGGAAGCTGCATTTTTATATTCTGGATCATTTGTTGGGAAATGTAATCCAATATCTCCTAAGCCTGAAGCTCCAAGCATCGCGTCAATTATTGCATGAATCAAAACATCGCCATCAGAGTTTCCTTGTAGCCCGAGTTTATAAGGAATATCAATCCCCCCTAATATTAGCTTGCGACCAAGCACTAATGGGTGTATGTCAATTCCTATTCCAGTTCTGTAATTCATTTTAATACCTAATTCTGTTAATTACTCATCAATACTTCAACTAGATGGATGTCTTCTTTCGTTGTAACTTTGATGTTACTGTACTCACTTTGAAACAAAGATACTTTTTCTCCTAGAGCTTCCATCATTGAAGCATCGTCAGTAACATCTTCGGTGATTGTTTCGTGGGCGTGACGTAAGGCTTTCGTTGCAAATACTTGAGGAGTTTGAACTGACCAAAGATGCTTTCTGTCGAGAGTTGTACTTACAGTTAGAGATTCATCTGCTATTTTTATAGTATCTTTAACGGGCACTGCAGCAACAGCAGACCCATTAATCGAGGCATGTATTATGCTATTCTCAAGAATCTTAGAAGTTATACAAGGCCTCGCCCCATCGTGGATTACCGTCCAATGATAGTTTTGTACATGAGATAAAGCTAACCTGACAGAGTCTTGGCGCCTTTGTCCTCCTTGAATTATTGATGTGACTTTTGTCCAACCTTCTCGTTCTGATAGTAACTTTCCTTTTTCCAGATTCTCTCTTGCCAAGACTAGTATTATTGACCCGATATTCATGCAGTTTTCCATTGCTTGAACTGAGTATGAAATAATAGGGCGATCAAATATCGGAGTGAATACTTTATCAACACCACCCATTCGGACAGAAGATCCTGCTGCTATAATTAATCCAGTTGCTTGCACTGTCATTTTCCTCAATTTAGTTTAATATCAAAATCATATAACGAGTAATTATTTTATAGTTTGTATTTTTCATAAAACTTATCAACTAATATGCTTATCATATATATAACGGCATATTATTGTGAAGTTATAAGGTTGAAAGATATAGGATTGAATCAATACACATGGAGTTTTCACAAATACAGTCTTTTGTAGAAGCAGAGGGAAAAGGTAGTTTTCGAAAAGCTGCTAAAAGTCTCTTTGTTTCACAATCTGCTGTGAGTAATAGGATTAGATTATTAGAAATCGAACTGGGAGCAGAGTTGTTCCATCGATTCAGAAACGGAGTCACTCTAACAGAAGCAGGAAGAGTGTTTTTACCGTATGCCACCAGGGCGCTTTATGCTTTAAATGAGGCAAGGCAAGTTGTTCCTATGAATCGTGAACCAGGCCGAAATTTAATTACAATAGCTTCAACAAGGGTTCTGGGTACATACACCTTACCAACGATACTTCATCGGTTGAAAAATCTATACCCTGATATTAGGGCTCATATAAACATAGTTAGATCAAAAGAAGTTCTTGATTTAGTATTGAATAAGCATGTTCAAATTGGCTTATCAAGAGGGTTAGTGCATCCAGATGTCGACACGAGACGCTTATTTGATGAGGATTTAGTTTTAATCACTCACCCTTCTCATAGATTTGCGATTGATGGAAATGTTGATATAAACGAGGTTGCTAAAGAACCATTAATTTTATACAGTGCGGAATCTTCATATTTTTTATTAATTGAGGAAGTATGTAACCAAGCTGGTATTACACCAAATATAGAAATTAGGGTTGACAGTGTCGATTCTATAAAAAGCATGGTTGCGATGGGTTTGGGAATATCGTTTGTACCAGTATCTTCGATCCAGAAAGAAATTAATCAAGGTACGTTAGTTCAAATACCGTTAGGACCAACCTCTAGAGTGCTAATTTCAACTTGTGTTTTAACACACAGGGAGGAAAAATCTAATAAAAGCGTTAACGCTTTTATTTCAATACTTCAGGACCTTTACTCTAAATGGCCCGTTAAATCGTAATTTGAAGTTTGGTTCAATGATAGTATTTTGAGTCAATGGACTTAAAGCATTTTTAGATGACAAAGAATTACTGGATGTTTGTTACAACCGAAGAAAATTTCTCAATCTCTTCAAAGATGGGATTAATTTTACATGGTTTTGGGAAGAAATATAAAAAACGAACAGACCGTATGAATGTCGGTGATGAAGTAATATATTATCTTAGAGATAAAATGAGATGGTGTGCAGTTAGCGAAATTGAAACAACTGTATTTGAAGATCCTAGACCAATTTGGATATCAAGAATTAGAGGAGAAGATTTTAGATACAGGGTGAATATGAAAGCGAAAGTTATACTAGGTGAAGGTCAATATGTAGATGCATCTTTAGTAGCACCTGCACTAGATTATCTAAAGCGATGGCCTCTTGAACTTTGGCATTTAGCATTCATGGATGACTTACACTTATTACCGCAAAAAGATTTTAGATTTATTGAAGGTGAAATTAAACGAGCTCAAAGTAATAAAAACTAACATTCAATAAATTATTCTGTCTAACTATTAAGTAATTCACTAATTTCTTGAGATATTGAGTCATACTCAATATTAGGTATAATCGGTTCTAGCTCGCCCATTGGAACCTCTTGGCAAAGATCCACGATTGACTTGCAATTTCCATATTCGGGTAATACTGGAAGTGCTTGAGGTTGTATTAAGGGGTATACCCTGAGCAATGCTACTACAGCTGGTTTAGCTGGTTTCCAATTAATACGTTTTTCTGTATAAGTTTCATTCCAGATATGAAATCTTGAAATTGTATTTAAGCTTTCAGTAGACTCTACTTCAAATCTGTGGGTGATTTTGGCAAAAGCTGAAAGGTTGATTAGCCCAGGAACATCGTTTTCTTCTATAGTATTTAATAAATCAGTGTGAAATTGATTTTTAATTAGAGCTTTATCTTGATGTTCGTATGTAGGGAATAAAAGAAATTCAGACTCTACAGTTAAGTCAGATGTAAAATCTCGATCTGCTGCATCAATACCGCCTTTACGGATAATCACTATTTGCCTACCTTCTTTAAGTAGTAAACATGCGGTAGCCCATTCTTTTAAGGCAAATGAACTTGATGGAGGTAGAATAGAAATCATAAATTGGTCACTTAAACTAAGTTATATTCTGCTTATAGGTCGAAAAACAATAAAAAGTTATTTTAACTTATAGAAACTATAATTAGCTATTAATTGAGAATAAAATATATAAAGTTAATAAGAGGATTCTAAAAATTTACGATTTAAGTTAATCAATGGAAATTAATCAATTTGAAACGATCACAACTAAATAACTCAGAAAAAGATCCTAAAGATGATTTGAACTTCACGTCATTAGTATTAAGAACAGTCTTTTTAGATGGGAGTATTTATAAGTCAATTAAGGAC
>QGNM01000022.1 GCA_003228095.2 Chloroflexota bacterium
ATGCCTGGTGGTATGCCTGGTGGTATGCCTGGTGGTATGCCTGGTGGTATGCCTGGTGGTATGCCTGGTGGTATGCCTGGTGGTATGCCTGGTGGTATGCCTGGTGGTATGCCTGGTGGTATGGGATTCTAGGTTTTCATTCAAATAAAGATTGAACATAAAATAAACCCATGACAACCTCAGGTCACGTCGACAACGGAAACGCAAGTAGCATTCTCACAATAGAGGCTGATCATGCTTCAAAACTTTTTGGGAACAGAAAAGCTGTAAATGACGTTTCTTTTCAAATAAAAAGAGGAGAAGTTGTCGGATTTTTAGGACCAAATGGGGCAGGTAAAACAACTACTATGAGGATGTTAACATCCTATTACACTCCTGATATTGGAAATGTAAAAATATCAGGCATAGACACCCAGGAATCCGACCTAGAAACCCGAGGTAAAATAGGTTATTTACCTGAGAACAATCCACTTTACGGCGATTTGTTAGTACATGAATACTTGAGTTTTGTAGCTGAACTCAGAGGTCTGAGTGGAAAAGATAAGATAAGAAATATTGACTCGGCTGTTGAAGAAGTTAGACTTACCGAAGTTTATTATTTACCTATAAGTTTCCTCTCTAAAGGGTATAAACAGCGAACTGGCCTTGCCGCAGCAATATTACATAGACCTGAAATTTTAATTATGGACGAACCCACCGAAGGGTTAGATCCCAACCAACGTGTATCAATGCGAGATCTTATTAAGTCTTTGGGGAAAGATAGGACTGTATTAATGAGCACACATGTATTAGGTGAAATTGAAGGAACTTGCGATCGACTACTAGTAATAAATCGAGGCAAGCTTATTGCAGACGACCCAGTCAGTACTATATCAAGACGAGTTAGGAGCTCTAAATCTGTAATCGTCGAAGTTCAAGGCACATCAGTTGAAAAGTCACTAAAGAAACTTAAAGATATTACTGATTTAGAACGCGAAGATGGAATAGGAGATCGCAAGAAATTCTTATTGACGTTTGATGGTGAAAATGACCCTAGGCCAGATATATTTAGAATGGCAAAAGATCAGAATTGGGTTTTATGGGAGTTACGGGAATCAGAATTAAAGCTTCAAGATGTATTTCAAGCGCTTACCGCTCAAAACCCAAATTTAGAAACAGATGGTGATAATCAGACATCACCAGAGATAGATAGGCTCAATTAATGAGCACTTTTCTAGCCCTACTTCGAAAGGATCTTAAAGGCTACTTTGACCAACCTACTGGATATGTTCTGCTTGTTATATTTGTAGGAACTATTTCCTGGTTGTTCTTTCGCACTGCGCTTGCTGCAGGGAGTCAAGAGGCATCACTCAGAGCCCTATTTGACGCCTTACCGTTCATTCTAGCAATATTCATACCAGCAGCCACGATGCGGCTGTTTGCGGAAGAGCTCAGGGACGGCACTTTAGAACTACTATTAACTCAACCTTTGCGCAGCTGGACAGTACTTGGTTCTAAATTTACATCAGGACTAACGTTCGTAACAACTGGAATAATTCTTACAATTGGCATACCAATCCTTCTAGAAACATCCGGTAACATGGATGGCGGTGCGATAGCAGCTCAATATATTGGAGCAATATTTTTCGCAGGATCTTTAGTAGCAATTGGAATATTTAGTTCAAGTTTAACTAAAAACCAAATTGTTTCATTTATAGTAGCTTTATTTATCAATATCGTCTTAATTGTCATTGGACTATCATTTGTAACGCTAACTGTGCCTTCATCTGTTGCGGTATTGATGGAAGACCTTAGCCCTTTAACACACTTTGGCAACATGGCAAAAGGAGTACTAGCGCTTAGAGATGTCATATATTTCGTTGCATTAACTGCGCTATTTCTGTCCGGCACATATTTAAGTTTAAGAAGCAGAACATTAAGTCACTCAACGCAACTTTACAAAAATCTTCGTCTTGGTGTCGCAGGGTTGGTAATCGCGAGTATTCTTGCAGGTTGGTTTGGGAACTCAATAGCTGGGCGATGGGACATGACTGAAGATCGAGTCTATACATTGAGTTCAGCAACTGAAGAACTTGTCAAAAATCTAGATGATTTACTTACAATTAATTTATATATATCGAGCGACCCTCCAGTACAAATAGCAGGGTCGACTAGAGAGATTCAAGGATTCCTGGAAGGTTTAGGCGCAAAATCAGATATGGTAAACGTAATAACCCATACCGCTGATAAGGACGAGGCAACAGCTGAATCAGCTATGTTAGCAGGAATACCTAAACAGCAATTCAACATAGAATCACAAAATGGATACCAAGTTAAAGATGGTTACTTAGGAATAACGATAAGTTACACCAATAGTCGTGAAATTATTCCATTTATTGACACTGTAGATGGCTTAGAATATCAAGTGGCTACTTTAGCTAACAAAATGGTTAAAATCGATAAGAAGACAATTGGATTCTTATCGGGTCACGGAGAAAAAGATAGGTCCACAGAGTTACAATGGTTTTCACTTCAATTAGAGGAACAATATGAACTAACTGAAGTGTCTCCGAATACTGAGGGCCAGCTTGACTTGTCTAACCTGGATATCATAGTTATAGCAGGGCCAACGGAACCCATGACCGACTTGGAAAAGCTTGATCTTCACGAATTTTTAGCTGAGGGCGGAAAAGCGTTAGTCCTAATTGACAGTACAGTGGCTGACACTTCAAGGTTTGTTGCAAAGTCTAATCCAAACAATTTTAACGATTTTGTTCTTGATTACGGTGTCTTTGTACATGACAATATTGTTTCAGATATTGAATCTCATCGCAATTTATCTTTTACTACACAGGGAGGGAATGTTCTATTACCTTACCCCTACTGGATTAATGCCCAAACGGCGCCCTCAAAAATAGGCTCAGCAGGTCAAGAAGCGACTTTAACTTGGGCAGGTTCGATCGAATTACAGGATAATCCAAAAATCGCCAATGTAGAACAATACATACAACTCCTCCAAACAACTGAATTTGGGCTCTTAAACTGGGATTATCAAGATATAAGTCCAAAACAGGCTTTATCCGAATACGATTTCAGCAATGATGATACTTCTAAACAATTACTAGCTGTAGGGCTTGAAGGTAAAGCCTATAACTCGCCTTCTCAAACTGACCAACAATTCCGTTTAGTTGTAGTCGGAGATTCAGACTGGTTAACGGATAATGTCGCTGCACGTTACCAGAGTAATTTAATATTAGCTTTAAATTGGGTTGACTGGCTTGCACAAGAAGAAGCATTGGCTAGTATTCGATCCAAAGTTATCACCTCTCGCACTCTATTGTTCAGCTCAGATACCATGAGGAATTTCGTTCAATACGCAAATATAATTGGCGTTCCAATGTTGCTAATATTATTTGGCGGAATTCGATTTATACGGCGCCGACAATTTACTCAGCGCATATGGGTTAACAGGGAGGATTCGCAATGAAGGGACGAGAGGTTGGGTATGTCTTATTAGCCCTAATCATACTAGGTGTAGCCGGAGTTATAGTTAAGCTAGCGATCACAGGTAACAATGATCAAACTTTAACTGGGTTATTACCTTTACATAGCGATGTTGTAGACAGTATTACTATACGCACAACTGAATTCGGGCCTGATTCTGTGGAAGGAACAGCAAAGTTGAGCCGGCTCGGCGATGACTGGTCAATAAAAACAGAATCGGGTTCACAAATAGCGTTTCAGCCATACCTAGATCGAATGTGGGTTATGGTTTCTCGATTTGAAGGAGCTCAATTAATATCGACAAACCCAAAAAACCATAAAAAAATGCTTATCGATGATCAAAGTGGTCTAGAAGTTATATTTATGTTGGGCGCATCGGTACAGGAAAAATTCACAATAGGAAGTGGGTGGTCCTCTGATATTCGCCATTGTTTTATAAGAAGGGCTGGAAACGATAATGTATATACCGTTCCATGCCAACATGAAAATATTTTCAACCCGGATCCTAACTCATGGCGTAACCCAGTAATAATTGGTATCGGCACAGAAGAAATCAACCTCGTGACAATCAGACATCCTAAGCAAATTAACGAATTTTTTAGTATAGATTTAAACGGTCAAACAAATGGTGTTTGGACGCCGTTCCTTGTGCTACCAGAAGGTAATCAATACGCTAACCCATATACTTCAGAAACTCTACTTAGGGCAGTAAATGGATTACTTGGGTCCGACTTCGCATCAAAAGAACAGATCGACACTATTAACTTTGACATTCCAGATGCTTCAATTCTTGTTAAAACAAGAGAGGGTTCTCAAATAGCGACACAGCGAGTGTTATTTGTGAAGAGTAGCGATGATACATACTATGTTAAAAACACCAATAAATCAGATGTATTTATACTGGAATCAGAAGTGGTAGAGAGTTTTATATTAACCCTGGACGCTTATCTTCTCCCGGAAGAAAATCTTCCGTAATATAGTCAAATAACTAGCTGAAGTTTCCTTAAACTAATAATATTTTCCATCGAATTTAACCAGTTACTTCCTGCAGTTTTCGAAACTTCACCTAGATAAATATTACCTTCTTTATCAATAGCTATTCCATGTGGAGCAATCATTTGTCCAGGCTTTGTTCCAAATCCATTTTCACCAACTTTAGCTAATCTGTTGCCTGCCCGATCAATAATGCTAACTCTAGGACCTATGTTTGGCACCAATTGACTAACTACTCCTTGAAAGCCAAGTTCCCCTACATACATCAATCCATTGGAGTCAATTCTTAGAGCACATGGTCGGTGCACATTAGTATATTCATGCTGAAAGCTGCCATTTTGATCGAAAACTTGAATCCTATGATTCTCTCTATCAGCTACGTAAAGGTATCCATCGTTGTCGATCGCTATATTGTGCGGTAATGAAAATTCTCCTGGGTCAACTCCAGGGCCGCCCCAGCTTAATATATGGACACCTTCATGAGAAAATCTATGTACAGCCGAATTCATGTATCCATCAGTCACAAAAATGTCTCCAGTATTTTGATCTACAGCAACATCAGTGGGTTTATTAAAAGGTTTACCTCCATGTACTGCTGATGGTTTGTCCGGCGTCCCTAGAGTCATTTTTACCTGACCTTCTGAGCTCATCCATCTAACGGTATGGTCAAAATGGTCGGTACAATAAAATGTATTATCTGGTCCTGGAGTTATAGCGTGTGGCCCTTTAAATATTCCTTGTTCCCAGGTATGCAAATAATTACCGTTTTTATCAAAAACAAGCATATGGTAATCGCCTCTAGCGAAAACATAAATCAAGTCGTCAGAGCCTACAGCCACGCCTGCAATTTCATTCCATCCAATATCGTCGGGAGTTTTAGCCCACCCGATAAGGTTCCTATAAGTATACTTATTTTGTCCTAGTTTAATCTCTTTGCCCATTTATGAAACCTCACAGTGCGTAGTTTATCGATACAAACATTAATTATCCGTTATCACTTATAATACTAATTCAGATTTTGAGCATATACAAAGCTTCTTAATTAATATCTATAAATTTTACATCTGTTATGAGGTTTTTACATAATGAATCAAATAAATTCCGGGACAATTATTAACCTGCAAATAAGTTCTAAAAAAGGACATCCTTTATCTCGTCGGTCAGAAGCCGAATTCATAACAGGCTTAGGGATATCTGGAGATTCACATGCTGGCAAATCAGAAAGTCGTCAAATACTACTAATGGACACCGAAACCCAACAAATATTTGGAATTAATCCCGACGTGACGCGTGAAAACGTAACAACAAAAGATTTAAACTTAAGCAATTTACGTCAAGGGGATCTTTTAATGTTGGGCGATTCAGTGAGAATAGAAGTTACAGGCGATTGTGAACCTTGTAAAAACCTAGATTTACAGAAACCTGGCCTTAGTGAAGCGATAAAAGGACAACGGGGAATTCTTGCTAAAGTAATTGATTCAGGTTTTGTAAAGGTTAATAGTAAGATAGTCCTGAAGTAGAATAATAATAGTAGAAGAATGTAAAATTTGATTAAAGGGGACTATTGACGAGGCTAAACTACATTGCTAGCCTTTCTTCTTTAGCGACACCAAATGCGTTGAATAATATGGAGGAACTCTTTGTCTAAATCAGAACTTTCAGGACAAGCCCAAACAGTTATTGGTCCTGTTGATCCTAAAACACTTGGGCCAACTATGACCCATGAACACTTATTGATTGATTTTAGTACGATGTTCGTGGAGCCACCTGAAGCTTCTCAAAAATTTCTTGCTCATCAAAAACTTTCCATGGAAAATCTTGGATGGATTAGATATAACTGGACTTCCAATTTAGATAATCTGTTATTAATTGAAGAAAAAACAGCCCTCAACGAAGCCATGTACTACAAAAGAGAAGGAGGAGGAACTATTGTAGACGCTACAACTATCGGTATCGGCCGTGACCCTCTAGCTCTTTCCAGATTAGCTCGAGCAACCAACCTAAATATCATCATGGGCGCAGGGTGGTATATAGATCAGGTACATCCTGAAGATATGGATTTCAAGACTGAAAACGATTTAGCAAAACAAATAATAAAAGAATTAACTGAAGGAATAAATGACACCACTGTAAAAGCCGGCATTATTGGTGAAATTGGGTGTTCCTGGCCATTAACTGATAATGAAAGAAAAGTTCTGCGAGCTGCTGCTACTGCACAATCAGAAACTGGAGCGCCCATCTTAATTCATCCTGGAAGAGATGAAACAGCTCCCATGGAGATACTCGAAATATTGGCCGAGGCTGGTGCCAATTTAGAACGAGTAATAATGGGTCATTTGGATCGAACAGTTTTTAGCGATGACACAACCATAGAGATCGCAAAAAGCGGGTGCTATATGGAGTATGACTTGTTTGGTAATGAATCGTCGCACTATCCATTACCTGGTACATATATGCCAAATGATGAGCAGCGTCTAGAAAAGATACAGTTACTAATGAGTGCAGGTTTTGATGAAAAAATATTAGTAGCACAAGATATATGCACTAAGCACAGACTTGTAAAGTATGGAGGTCATGGATACCACCATATTCTACAAAACATAATTCCTCGAATGAAACAAAAAGGATTCTCTAAAGAAGAAATAGATAATATTGTTACTAACAATCCAGCAAAAATATTAACCTTTGAATAATACGCACTACTATAAAAATACACATGATAAGGAGCACAAATGACTGATATAAACGACAAAATAGCAAAATTAGGTATAACGCTACCGAATGCGCAGGCACCAGTAGCAAATTATGTGCCAAGCGTTAGAACAGGCAACCTTGTATACCTTTCAGGTCTTGGACCTGCTTCTCGACCAGATGGCTCAGTTCCGAACGGTAAATTAGGTCAAGATCTTGACACAGAACAAGGGTATGAGGCAGCGAGACTTGTTGGAGTAAACATGCTTGCAAGGATAAAAGACGCTGTTGGTGGAGACTTCAACAAAGTAAAAAGGATAGTTAAACTACTCTCGATGGTGAATTCCACTGCAGATTTTACAGACCACCCCCAGGTTGCAAACGGATGCTCTGATCTAATGGTTGAAGTATTCGGTGACAATGGAAGACACGCGCGATCAGCAGTTGGAATGGCAAATCTACCAGGAAATATACCTGTAGAAATTGAAGCGATTATTGAGGTATCCGATTAAACTCAATCCTTGAAAATCGGGTCCTAAATACTAATACATATTATTGAATTAACCACTCCATTTAGGAGGTATTAAAGTATGTCTAAAAGATTAAATGGTAAAGTAGCATTTATCACCGGAGGAGCATCTGGTATAGGAGAATCCTCAGCATTTTTATTTGGGAAACACGGTGCAAAAATAATAGTAGCTGACATTAATGAAGAGGCTGCCATGAACACTTCCATGCAGCTCAGGTCCTCAGGTATTGAAGCATTAGGTATTCAATTGGATGTAACCAATAATTCTGATATTAAGCATGCGTTTTCCGAAGCAGAAAAACAATTTGGATCTATATCAATACTTGTCAACAGTGCTGGGTTAAATCCTCGCCTACCCTCATTGAAAAATAAATCATCTGAAGAGATTTGGGATCGGATTATCGAAGTTAATCTTAAAGGAACATACTTGGCTTGCAAAAACGTGGTGAGCATTATGGAAAAACATGGTGGTGGATCTATTATAAATTTGTCGTCGATAATGGGAGTAGTTGGATACCACTCTACAATGAGTAATGGTTTCTCTGCATATAACCCATCAAAAGGCGCGGTTTTATTACTAACTAAAAATTTAGCAGTGGATTTGGCTGCGAAAAATATCAGAGTTAACTGCTTAAATCCTGGTTTTGCTGAAACTCCATTTACTGAGACATTAACTTCAGATCCTGAACTTCGACAAAAAATCATTGACCTTCATCCAATTGGAAGGCTTGCTCAACCGGAAGAGATTGCATACTGCGCTCTATTTTTAGCATCTGATGAATCTTCTTTTGTTACAGGTACATCGTTATTGGTTGACGGTGGTTACACCGCACAGTAATTTCTTTGAGCCCTGAAAATACAACATGAATAATCTAGCCAAGACAAAGATATTGCCTTACACACTAGACAAGTTGTCGAATACTTGATGTTAATAAGTCCATTTTAAAGTCACAATTTCTTTCAAGTATTACTCCAAATATTCTCTGATATTTTCTTTCTACTGATAAATTTAATACAGGCTTTCAAAGAATATTAATTATTTATCAATTACAATATGTATCTAAAATATTTGTAATAGTTAATCTTTGTAAGATTTAAGACATGAAAGAGTAGCAAGATGATAGTAGTTATTGGCGCTGATCATGGTGGATACAGTTTAAAAGATGATCTCTTTAGCTTAATAGATAATTTAAATCATAAAGTATTAGATATCGGCGCTCATGTTAATGACCCTCTAGATGACTACCCTGATTATGCTAAAGCCGTTGCAGAAACTGTTGCCTCTGGACAAGCGCAGCGAGGAATTATGTTATGTGGAAGTGGAGTAGGAGCAGCGATAACTGCTAATAAAGTTAAAAGCATACGAGCGTCTGTATGTCATGACACATATTCTGCGCATCAAGGCGTTGAACACGACGATATGAACGTTCTGTGCATTGGATCCAGAGTTATTGGAATCGAACTTGCTAGAGAAATTATAATTTCCTTTCTTGGGGCTAAATTTATACCTGAAGAAAAATATATAAGGCGCTTAAATAAAATCAAGAACCTTGAAGATCAATAAGTTATGTCAAAATATAAATTGTTTCATAGTATTGGAACACTTATAATTAACCTACTTTATGTAATCTCCAAAGTTTCTAGCAAGCATAAGCAATACAGATTGATTAGGCTTCTCGAGACTCAAATTTAACTTTTGTACTTAAAATGATCACCAGTGAAGAAATAAGAGAATCTTTCCTTTCATATTTTGAAGAACAAGGCCATATGAGAATGGCAAGTGCTTCTTTAATACCGGTCGGAGACCCTACCCTACTTTTAACCACAGCAGGAATGGTTCAATTTAAGCCATATTTTTCTGGGGAATCGGAACCTCCACATCCAAGGCTAACCTCCTCTCAAAAGTCTTTCCGAACAGTGGACATTGATGAAGTAGGAGATTCCACTCACCTCACTTTCTTTGAAATGTTAGGAAACTTTAGTATCGGAGATTACTTTAAAAAAGAAGCTATCCAACATGGTTTGGACTGCCTTTCTAAAAAAATGGGTTTAGCAAAAGATGAATTTGCTATAACAATTCATACAACGGACGATGAAGCAGAAGCACTTTGGATAGCTGCAGGAATTCCTAAAAACAGAATCTTTCGCTTTGGTGACTCCGATAACTGGTGGGGGCCCGCTGGTGCCGAAGGTCCATGCGGTCCATGCAGCGAGCTACATTATGACTTCGGACCTAAATTAAGTTGTGGAGATAAAGGTTGCGCTCCAAATTGCACAAATAATATGCCGAATTCAAATGAAACGTGTAAACGATACGTGGAACTATGGAATTTAGTATTTATGCAGTTTTACCATAAATTAGATGGTAGTCGAGATCCCCTCCCCGCTCCGAGCGTCGATACAGGAATGGGATTAGAACGGTTAACTGTAATTCTCCAAAATGTTAAAGATATATACGACACAGATCTTTTCACTCCAATAATTGCGAAAATCTCTGAACTTTCTGGAAAGAAATATGGCTCCGATCATATTACTGACATGGCCTTTCGTGTTGTGTCAGAACATGCTCGCAGCTCAGTATTTTTAATAGCAGACGGAGTCGTCCCCGGAAATGAAGATAGAGGATACGTGCTTCGAAGAATTATTCGACGATCTATAAGATTCGGTAGAACACTCGGGTTAGCAGAAGGGTTTTTAGGTCCTATAGCAGATATTGTAATTAATAAAATGAAGTCTGTTTATCCGGAACTGAATTTGCACGAAAATTTCATTAGAACCGTTCTTTCACTCGAGGAACAACGGTTTACCAATGTATTTCAACAAGGTTATATCTTACTTAATGATGCTTTAGAAAATGCAAAACAAACTAAAGAAGACTTATCCGGAGAACTGGCATTCAAACTATGGGATACATACGGTTTTCCTTTAGAAATAACGTTAGAAATTGCAGCTGAAAAAAACATTTTAGTCAATGTTGATTCCTTCAACACTGAGATGGAAAATCAAAAAAAACGTGGGCGAGCCTCTGGAAAGTTCGATGACGACAGATCTAAAATCAAAGTTTATGAGAGTTTGTCAGTGGGATCCACTCAATTTTTAGGGTATGAACAATTAGCAGCAGACACGGTAATCGTCGGTTTAATCTGTGAGGATGAAAGGGTATCTGAAGTTAAGGCAGATGATTCAATAGAAATAGTGATGCGCGAAACGCCTTTCTATCCTGAAGGAGGTGGACAGGTTGGCGATGGAGGTCAAATTTCAGGAACGAACGGCGAAATTGAAATTCATGACACCCAAACGGTTATGCCTGGGTTGATAGTTCACTTCGGCAAGGTTAAGCAGGGCACTTTCAGTTTAGGTGAAAAGGTAAGCGCTTATGTCCACCCAATACGAAGAGAGGACACCGCTCGAAACCATACTAGCACGCATATGGTTCATGCCGCTCTTAGGCAAGTTCTTGGCACTCATGTGCGTCAAGCCGGATCATACGTCGCACCAGATAAATTAAGATTTGATTTTACTCACCCACAAGCTGTCACGTTAAAAGAAATAAAACTTGTACAAAAACTAGTTAATGAGAAAATTCGTGCCAACGCGAGAGTGCAATCTAGTGAAGATGAATATACAAAGGCTATCGAACGTGGAGCATTGGCTTTTTTTGGTGACAAATATGAACAAAAAGTCAGACTAGTAGAAATAGCAAACGGAGCAACTTTCAGCTTTGAAGTTTGCGGAGGAACTCATGTTAAAGCCACTGGCGAAATTGGGTCCATGTACATCTTGTCTGAACAAAGTATTGGTTCGGGAATTAGGCGACTAGAGGCAGTAAGTGGCAGAGAGTCAGAAAGATTTGCTTGGGATATTTTGCAACAACAAGAGAAAGTATCAAGATTATTACAGGCATCATCAGCCGAAATTGAAAGTCGCATAGAAAAACTTGTTGAAGAGAACAATCAATTAAAGAGACGTAATGAAGAATCAGAAAGAAAGTCTGCGTTAAATTCTGTAGCAAATCTGCTAGACAACAAGCAAAATATTAAAGGGATATCTGTATTGGTTCAAAAGGTCGATGCGCCCGATCAAGATACTTTAAGAAACATTGGAGACTGGCTCAGAGATAAAATGGGTAGTGGTGTAGTTGTAGTTGGTGCAGTAATAAATGATCGACCTCAATTAGTAGCTATGGTAACAAAAGACATTATTTCAAAAGGCCTTGACGCTTCCAATATTGCTAAAGAGTCAGCTAAAGTGATGCAAGGCGGAGGTGGAGGTAGAGCTGATGTTGCTCAGGCAGGAGGAAAATTGGCTCATAAATTAGATGATGCTCTATCTAAAGTGCCAAATATAGTTGAATCTAGTATCAAGGAATAGAAAGATATGAACGATATCTCTCAGGTCTTTATTGGAGTTGACCTTGGAGATAAACGTATTGGATTATCTAAAAGCGATCCTTCAGGATTAATAGCGAGTCCAGTTAAAACAATACCAACTGTAAATGTAAATACAGACATCCAAAACGTGGTCACATTTGCAACAGAATGTGACGCTCAGAAAATCATAATCGGACTTCCACTTCTAATGTCAGGCGAGAAAGGATCTCAAGCAAACAAAGCTACAAAATTTGCGGAATTATTATCTGAAAACACCTCTATAACTGTAGAAGCGGAGGATGAAAGGTTGTCTTCTGTAGAAGCAGAAAATATATTAAATTTCAACCACAAGAAATCTCGATTAAAAAACAAACCTTTGGACTCTTACGCAGCAGCAATAATTCTGCAGAGATATTTGGACCGGTTAAACAAAGGTTAAGTAAACATGAAGCAACTAGGCATAATTGGTTACCAACTTTCACATTCAATATCACCCGAATTTCAACAAGCCGCATTAGATCATCATAAAATAAATGCTGAATTCCATCGTTGGGAAATAAAAGAAGATGAACTGAATTCATTCTTTGAAACCATTCAGGATGCTGATTTCGTTGGAGCGTCAGTTACTATTCCTTACAAAGAGAAATGCGTGGATTTAGTCGATAAGGTAAGCGACTCCGCAAACCTTATCGGAGCAGTAAACTGTATTGTTAATACGAATAATCAGCTTGTTGGGCACAACACTGATGGCTCGGGTTTTATCAGGGCTTTAAAAACAAAACATGGATTTAATCTGAAGAAAAAAAAGGTACTGTTGATTGGGGCTGGAGGCGCAGCTAAAGCTATATCACACTCATTAATTAAAGAAAATATTAAAGAAATAACAATAGCTAACCGAACAGTTTCTAGAGGAGATGAATTAGCACAAAAATTAAAATCCATTACTACTAAAGTCAATTCTATTAAATTAGAACGGCAGTCATTAATTAAACCATTGAAGGATGTAGATCTTATAGTTAATACTACTTCTATAGGAATGAAAAATAGTTTACATCCAGAACATTCTCCAATTCCAATAGATTTAATACCTAATAATGCAATAGTAAATGACATAGTCTATAACCCGATTGAGACTCCATTAATTAAGGCTGCAAAAATGAGAAATGCTTCTACAATTGGAGGGTTAGACATGCTGGTTTATCAAGGGGTAGAGGCTTTCGAATTATGGACAGGAAGGCGTGCGCCGGAAACTATTATGTACGATGCTGCTAGAGAGGCTTTGGGATTATGAATAAAAATATTGTCTTTTTAACTGGGTTTTCAGGAACTGGTAAAACTACTGTTGGCCGTAAAGTTGCTCAACTTTTACAATGGCGGTTTTTAGATATTGATGAAGAAATAAGCGTTGATACCGGACAAAGTGTTAGTCAGATTTTTTCAAATCTCGGTGAATCAACTTTTAGGAATTTAGAGCACAAAAAACTATTAGAGATTATCGCTGAGGGCAATTTAATAATATCGACTGGCGGGGGAATTCTAACTGATTCTCGAAACCCTGCCGTAATGGCTGAAAGCGGCACCATAATATGTTTAGAATCGAGAGTAGATACAATCGCTAAACGCCTAAATTGTGATATATCATCCGAAATTCGCCCAATGCTTAACGATGATTTGTCAACAGACGCTATATTGACGCTTAAAGGAAGTCGACAACATCTTTACTCTAAAGCTGATTGGACTATTCATACTGATAAATTAGACCCAAAAACTGTAGCTGAAGAAGTTGTTAGAGCAATTTATTTACTAGATCAATCTCAAGATACAGGAATATTGGGAATTGCGCCTGAAGAGCTTTCGAGTGTAGTCGATGCTAAAAACGGTAAGTATCCCATATGGGTAGCAAAAGGAAACATAGGGCAGGCGGGCATCCGATTAAAACAAGCAATAAACCCATCAGTCGCATACGTAATAACAGACCAAGGAGCAAGCATCTACGCACGCGAGGTTCAAAAATCGATGGAATCAAGTGGCATTGAATCCCATTCTTTTACTATGGAACCCGGAGAGGATCATAAAAAACTATCTACCGTCGAGTTGATTTATAAATGGCTTTCGGAACGGAAAGCCGAGAGAAATCATGCAATAGTGGCAGTCGGGGGAGGCGTTGTTGGAGATTTAGCAGGATATGTAGCTGCCACATATCTTAGAGGAATGCCTGTTGTGCATGTTCCTACAACTCTTCTATCTATGATGGACTCTTCTATTGGCGGGAAAACAGGTGTTGACCTTGCACAGGGTAAAAATTTAGTGGGGAGCTTTCATCAACCACAATTTGTATTAGTAGATACAAATACGCTTCAGACCCTACCAAAACGTATTTTAAGTGAAGGTTGGGCCGAAGGTTTAAAACATGGGTTAGCATTAGATAAATCACTACTAGAGAGCTTTGAAAATAATTCTTCTGCTTTGAAGAATCTAGACTTAGATATCATCACAAAATTAATAAAACATAGTATATCCATTAAAGCCCAAGTGGTCACAGCAGACGAATTTGAGAAACTTGGAAGAAGGATTTTACTTAATTACGGTCATACCATCGGCCACGCTATTGAATCAATGACCAACTACTCTTTATACCTTCATGGAGAAGCTGTCAGTATTGGTATGATGGCAGCAGCTCATATTTCTGTAGCTAAGAACTTATTAAGTAATGACGATTTAATGAGGCAAGAAACTTTATTGAAAACTTTCAACTTACCTACTCAACATCAAAATCTAAGTATCGATAAGATAAAGAATAGGATTTTGTCCGACAAAAAAGTTAATCGCGGAAAGATTAATTGGGTGTTATTGAAAGGAATTGGATCAGCAGAAACAAATTGTGAAGTAACCGACCTTGAAATAACACAATCCCTTAAAAATGTTAGTTCAGTTTAAATTAACCAAAGTGGAAGATTTAATTTATTGATTTTTAAATTAGAAGCTACAGATGGGCGAGCTAGAAGTGGATCCATATATACCCCAAAAGGGTCGATAACTACTCCAGTTTTTATGCCGGTTGGCACGCAAGGTAGTGTTAAGTCGCTTGACCCTAATGACTTAAGTCAGCTAGATGCCCAGATTATTCTTGGGAACACTTATCACCTATATCTAAGACCAGGTGTTGATTTAATCAAAGATTTTGGTGGATTAGGGAAATTCATGGGCTGGCCTGGACCCATCTTAACTGACTCAGGAGGATTCCAAGGATTCAGCTTAGGTAGGTTAATGAAAATAGATGAGAATGGAATTAAATTTACGTCGCATTTGGACGGCTCAGCTCATTTATTTACCCCTGAAAAAGTAATAAATTACCAAGAATCACTTGGGGCAGATATTGTAATGCCTTTAGATTGGTGCCTTGAACTTCCTAGTGAATTCGACACAGTAAAAATGTCCGTAGAAAGAACCAGTTTATGGGCAAAGCGGTCGCTTGATTCTAAAACTAGAGATACTTATGCCCTTTTTGGGATTGTACAGGGTGGAACAGAAAAGAAACTAAGGGAATTGTCGGCGAAGCAAATCACAAGCTTAAATTTTGACGGGTATTCAATTGGAGGATTAAGTGTAGGTGAGTCGAAATCTCAAATGTATGGTATAGCTTCTTTTACGGCAGAGTTGCTGCCTGAAGATAAACCAAGGTATTTAATGGGAGTAGGGTCCCCAGAAGATTTGTTAGAGTCTGTTGCTGTGGGAATAGATATGTTCGATTGTGTTTTACCCACAAGAGTTGCTAGAAATGGTAGTTTGTTCACTTCTAAAGGAAGAATTAACATAGTCGGGAAGCGATTTAGAAGCATGAATGAACCTATCCAATCTAATTGTGATTGTTATACATGCATGAATTTTACTGCAAGTTATTTAAGTCATCTTTTTAGAGCAAAAGAACTGTTGGGCTACAGGTTAGCATCAATACATAATTTGCGTTTTATAACTTACTTAATGGCAAATATTAGAAATTCAATTCAGCAGGGCGAATTTAACGACTTTAAAAACAAGTTTTTAAGCGAATATCAAACTACGGACGAATCAATAAGAATTAACCAGAAAAAAAAATGGTTAGATATTAAAAATAAAACTTTTGGTAAGTAAGAGTTTAATAACCGCCAGCTACAGCCGGGACAATTGAAATCTCGTCTCCAGATTTAGTAAGCGTATCTAGGCCATCCAAGAACCGGATATCTTCTCCGTTTATGTAAACATTAACAAAATTTCGTAGGGCGCCAGATTCGTCACACAGCCTATCTTTAATACCTGGATAAGCATCATTTAAGGCTTCAA
This sequence comes from Chloroflexota bacterium, assembly GCA_003228095.2. Lineage (GTDB taxonomy): Bacteria > Chloroflexota > Dehalococcoidia > Lucifugimonadales > UBA2962 > UBA2962. Next base: position 16,387 of record QGNM01000022.1, read on the forward strand.
TAACTGCTGCTAAATTTCCTGCTTCCACGTTTACTTTATCAGCTCCATTTGTAACTTTACGTAATGGGGCTGGAATCCTAACTTCAATGCTCATATTTAATAAAACCTCTAATATTAGCCTTCAACTACATCACCAGAAATTGGATCTACACGAACTTCCTTTGTAGAAACCCAATCTAAGGCTCTTTGTATTTCATTTTCTTCGCCTTCTATTTCTAACACAACCCATCCCATATCCTCTCTAACGTCGGCCCTCCTAATGTTTGTCACCAAGTCGAAGTCTTTACTTAAAATAGAAATGATTGGTTCTTTTATCATCTCTTGTTCATAGGTGAATTTTACTCTTTTAATGGGCATTATAAGTTCCTTTTATTCCAAACATCAAGAGCGGCTTGAAAGGACTTGTAATCTGGATCCGTAAACACTGGATCAGCAGCATCCTCGATCACTTCAAGCGTCTTAAGTCCGTTACCTGTTACAAAAGCGACCACCACCTCATCAGTTGAAATTATACCTCTTTTGGCAAGTGATCTTAAAGCTGATATAACAACACCGCCGGCTGTTTCAGTAAAAATACCCTCCGTTTCAGCAAGGAGTTTCATACACTCTGCAACTTCGGGTTCTGGTACTCTAACAGCATTTCCTTTTGTTTCAGCTATCGTCTTAAGTGCATAAAATCCGTCAGCTGGATTACCAATAGCTAAGGATTTAGCTATTGTGTCAGGTCTAACTGGTTTGACATGATATGTGTCTTGATCAAATGCATCTACAATTGGAGAGCATCCTTCAGGCTGAGCTAAATCCATAATTGTGTTTACAGATTCAAGTAAACCCAGATCATGAAATTCATTTAATCCCTTCCATATTTTTGTAAACAAAGAACCAGAAGCAGCAGGAACTATACACCTGTCTGGAGCACGCCAACCAAGTTGTTCAGCAACCTCGTAACCTAAAGTTTTACTCCCCTCACTGTAGAATGGCCTCATATTGACATTAACGAATGCCCACTTATGGTTATCTGCTAATTCACTACATAAACGATTCACTTCATCATAGGTGCCGTCAACTGCAACTAATGTAGCTCCATATATAGCAGCTCCCAGTATTTTGCCTTGTTCAAGATCAGATGGGAAAAAAACCTTTGTATCCATCTTTGCTTTAGCTCCGTGAGCAGAAACAGATCCAGCTAAATTACCAGTTGAAGCACAAGCTAGTGTATCGAACCCGAATTCTAAAGCTTTATTTGTTGCGACAGAAACCACCCTATCTTTAAAAGAAAATGTCGGATTGGTACTATCATTTTTTATGTATAGATTGTTTAAACCTAGTATTTTGCCAAGATTATCAGCTTTAACTAAAGGGGTAAATCCTGTACCCATATCAATTCCAGCATCTCTTGCAACTGGTAATAAATCTTCATATCTCCATATAGATAAAGGTCCATTCTGGATCTTATCTTTAGAAATTACCTTTTTTATAGCCTCATAGTCATATCCGACTTCTAAAGGACCGAAGCAAAATTCGCATACATGCTCCGGTGATACGGGGTATTCCCGACCACATTCACGACAATACAAACACTTAATATATGGCACGTAATTTCTCAGGTTTTATTAATAATACTTTAAACATTATAAATCGCGGGTGTAGACTGCCCCATGACTCATCTGATCGTAGCAATTGCCTATCCTGGGTGTCAATGAATTATGAGCTTCTTTTAAAAATCAAATCCCTAAAATAAGCAGATCGGCAAATTGGCTTCAATATATGGCTTGATTAGAAAAATCCTTTCTTAGTAAAAACCCCTGCCAAAACTTCGATTCCTTTGCTTATATCTTCAGGCGAATTGTAGCCGAAGCATAATCTGGCATAACTCTCACCAGAATTACCATCTGCTGCAAACATCGTTCCAGGCTGATAGCCAACACCAGCCCTCAACGCTTGATCTGTGATACTCGATAAATCCACTGAGTCAGGCATCTGCATCCATAAATACAACCCTCCTTCAGGCACACTCCATTTTGCGTTAGAACCAAACATCTCTCCAATCGTTGAAACCATCGTGTCGCGTCTATCTCTCTGGATCTTAAGAATTTTTTTTACGTGATTATCTAAACCTGAAATAGCATATCTGTGAATCGCAAGTGCAGCAAATTCGTTCACGCCACTCCCACTTGTTTTACGAACCATTCTAAAGCGACCAATTATTTCTTCGGGTCCTGCAAAGTAACCCATCCTAAGACCAGGAGCGATAGTTTTAGAAAAAGAGCCCACATACATCACCTGACCTGTTGGATCTAATGAATGTATTGCAGGCACATTCTCACCTTCATACCGTAAATCAACATAACAATCATCTTCTAAAATTGGTATCTCATAAAAAGATGCTATATCCAAAAGTGCTTTTCGCCTTTCTAAACTCATCGTCCAGCCTTGTGGATTTTGAAATGTAGGTATCGTGTAAATTAGTTTTGGCCTTTTTTCATGCGCAACCAAATCTGCAATTACTCTCTCTAGGGTGTCAGAAATCATCCCTGAGTCATCGCACTCAATACCATGAATTTCAGCACCTGAAATCTTTAACTTTGTTAAAGTATTCGAATAGCAAAAGTCTTCAGTAATTACGGTATCACCGGGGTCTATTAACAAGTCAATGATCATGGAAATATGTTGAGATGACCCATCACCTAACACTATTTGCTCTGGATCAACTGTCATTTTCCTATCTCTTTTTAATTTATGTGAGACGTACTCTCGCAAAGGTCCGTATCCTTGCACATCTGGGTATAAAGCAAGATCAGAACCCTCTTCTGAAAGGCCTTGTGTAAGAGCCCTAACAAGATCATCTATAGGTAGAGAATCTGGGTCGGGATAAGCAATAGCAAAGTCATATTTACCTCGGGGCAACTCACTGCGATCACGAAAAGGAGGCGCTTGTTTAGACAGTATTTTGTCAAATTCAATAAGTTTTTTCTTTTTCAATTTAATTACTCCAGCTTCCTATATTTTATCCAGTTGATTTATCTGCAGATCTAATTATCATCTTCCACTCTTATTCGAAGTCTCTTGTTCCCTTTACCTTTACTTTCATGTCCAACAATTACGATCTTACCAACCTCACCCGTATTTGAAACGTGAGTCCCTCCATCAGCTTGAGTATCTAGCCCCACAATTTCAACAATTCGAACCTCCTCAATGTTAGATGGCAATAGATTAATTTTTGTGCGAATCAAGTCAGGAATTTTAAAAGCTTCTTCACGAGGTAAAAACTTTACGGCTATTTCGCGTTTCTTAGCAACTTCAATATCTATAGCTCTCTGGACCGTAATGACAAAACCAGAAGAAATCTCGTCCAATTCAAAGTCCATCCTTGCTTCCAGAGGCTTCATGTTACCTCCTGTCACTTGAACTCCATAGTCTCTCCAGATTACCCCACATAAAATATGTAGCGCCGTATGAGTTCTCATTAATTGGTATCTACGTTCCCAATCGATTACTCCAGAAACTATTTGACCTACTTTAAGTTTATTATCGTTTGTTAGATGTATTAACTGACCACCAATTCGTTTAACTTCAATAACATTTAACTCACCACCATCAAATTTGAGCAGCCCTGAATCAGCAGGTTGCCCTCCTCCACCTGGATAAAAAACTGTTTCTGCTAATTCCACTCCCTCAGACAATACATTCTTTACTACAGTTATCATGCTTTTTTGATATGCATCAACGTGTGCGAGTATTTCTGTCAAAACGTCCTCCAACAAAAATGAATTTTAAAAAATACTGGACTTTTATTTTATCGAATTAATAATCAAGTATAAAATATTAGAGTGAAACAAACTAATTATGACATAGCAGTGATTGGGGCCGGCATTATTGGCTTAGCTACAGCAATGCAATTAACGGATAAATACCCTTCATACAGAGTGATCGTGCTAGATAAAGAAAAGTCTACTGCCAAACACCAAACAGGCCATAACAGCGGGGTTATACACGCTGGCATTTATTATAAGCCCGGTTCAGCTAAAGCAAGTTTCTGTTACACAGGTAATAAAGAGTTAAGACAATTCTGTGACAATAATAATGTTCCTTACAAGATGTGCGGCAAATTAGTAATTGCTATTAAAGATAGTGAAATCCCTATGTTGGAAGAATTGTACAAAAGAGGTACAGCTAATGGCGTTGAGGGGCTACAAATGATTGGAAAGGAAGAACTGCGCGAAAAGGAACCTAACGCAGCTGGAATAAAAGCAATCTGGTCCCCAAACACAGGGATAATTGATTATAAAAAAGTCGCAACTGCCTACGCTGATATATTTAAAAACAATGGAGGAGAGCTACTCCTAGACTCAAAGGTTATATCTTTGAGTCAGTCCCCCGAAAACGTTTTTATAGAAACAGAGAAAGACACTATTACTGCTAAACATATTATTAATTGCGCAGGATTACATGCCGATCGTATTGCAGGATTGATGGGACTTGATACTGGGATACGTATTGTCCCTTTCAGGGGAGAATATTACTCAGTAGACAAAACACGCGGAAACCTAATCAATGGTTTGATCTACCCTGTTCCTGACCCAGCTATGCCGTTTTTAGGGGTCCACTTCACAACGAGAATAGATGGAAGTGTTGAAGCAGGACCTAATGCGGTTCTTGCATTTGCCAGAGAAGGTTATTCTAAACTCTCATTCAATCTAAATGATGTTTTAAATACAGTGTCTTTTCCAGGGTTCTGGAAAATGTCAGTAAAGCACTTGAGAACGGGACTATCAGAACAATACAGATCACTTAATAAAAATTTATTCCTGAAATCGCTCCAATACTTGGTACCAGATATCCATATGTCTGATTTAATTGCTCCTGGAGCAGGAGTAAGAGCACAAGCAGTTGATAGGGGCGGAAACTTACTACAAGACTTCTCCATAATAGAACAAAAAAACGCGATCCATGTTTTAAGCGCTCCTTCACCAGGAGCAACATCATCTTTCACAATCGGCAAACACATAGTTGCCCTAGCTCAAAAAAATTTCGAGCTCTAATCAACTACATCATTAAAATTCCACGGAGATTTTTACCAGCATGTAAGTCTGCAAACGCTTCATTAACTGCATCTAACGGATAAGTAGAACTCACCATGTCATCAAGGTTAAGTTTTCCAGCTTTATAAAGATCAAGTAGTTTTGGTATATCAACACTCATTCGTGCTCCTCCGTACCCAGTACCCCTTATAGCTTTTTCAGTAAACGGAAAATCCAAAGCTGGAATTGACACTTCATCTCCCACTTTTGCTCCGCCAATCACTACAGCAGTTCCACACTTGGCTAGTGCATCCCAACAATCTCTCATCAATTGAGGATGACCCACAGCTTCAAAAGTGTAGTTTGCTCCCCCACCTGTAATTCGTTGAATCTCTTCTACCGCATTTATTTTAGATGCGTCCACAGTATGAGTGGCTCCAAAATGTTTAGCTAAGTCCAATTTATTTGATTTATTATCTACAGCAATAATCGGGTATGCACCTGACAAAACGGCTCCCTGTATACAACTTATCCCAACCCCACCAGACCCAAAAATTGCTACGCTTTCACCAGCCGAAGGTTTTGCTGTATTAATCACGGCACCTACACCTGTCATTACCGCACATCCAACCAATGCCGCTTTGTCCAGAGGAATATCTTTATCTATTTTAACTACACTTTTTTCATCACATATAGTGTGTTCTGCCATAGTAGAGATTCCCAAAAAATGATAATACGGAGTACCGTCTTTATGGTAGCGATTAGTTCCATCTGAAAGAGTATTTCCAGATACCATCTCACCCCTTCCTATATCACACATATTAGATTTACCTACTGTACAGTAATAACAATTTCCACAAGCATAAATCCACGATAGAACCACGTGATCTCCGGTCTTAACAGTGGTCACTGCACTGCCTACCTTTTCTACTACTCCGGCTCCTTCATGGCCTAATATCATTGGCATACCACCTTCCCAGTATTGTTCTCCTAAAACAAAGGCGTAATCACTGTGGCAAACACCTGAAGCAGCTATTTTAACTTTTACTTCTGTGGGTTTTGGATCATGAATCTCAATTTCCTCAACCTTCATAGGTTGACCGTAATTATGTAATACAGCTGCTCTCAATTTAGCCCTCCGGATTATTTAATGTTATATATTAGTGAAAACCAGCAATGTAGGATTATCCCATTCTGAAATTTAATGTCAAGAAGTCGAATCAATAATTTAATAACTCATCAATTACTGATATAGACTGTGGAGATGGAGTCAAAATATGGAACAACATGATATAGCCGTAATTGGAGGAGATGGTATTGGCGTGGAGGTGATCGAGCAAGGAATAAAAGTTATGGATACTTTGGGTTCAAAGCACGACTTTAACCTTAACTATACAGAGCTGCCTTGGGGAAGTGATTGGTACTTCAAAAATGGAAGTATGATGCCGACTGATGCCATTCAGCAACTATCCACTTACGATGCTATATATCTCGGAGCGGTCGGTCATCCAGACCTGCAAGATCATGTAACTTTAAACGGACTCCTATTACCTATAAGAAGAGCTTTTGATCAATATGTTTGTTTAAGACCATCGGTTCTCTACCCAGGGATAAATTCACCTTTATCTGGTTATGAAAGTGGTGACATAGATTTGGTGGTAGTTCGTGAGAATACTGAAGGTGAATATGCAAACGCCGGAGGATTTCAATATCTAGATTTTTCAACAGAATTGGCGGTTCAAACTGCTATTTTCACAAGACATGGCTGCGAAAGAGTAATTAAATATGCTTTTGACTTAGCCGTTAGTCGTGCAGGTAAAAAACGTGTTACTTCAATTACGAAATCTAATGCTCAAGGATATGGCATGGTAGTGTGGGACAGAGCATTCGAAAGAATAGCTCCTCAGTACCCAGGAATTGAAACAGAGTCTTTATTGATTGATGCAGCGTGTATGGAATTCATCAGAAGACCCAATAGTTTCGACGTGGTCGTTGGTTCAAACTTATTCGGCGACATACTGACCGATATAGGCGGAATGATAACGGGTAGTATAGGTTTGTCAGGCAGTGCAAACATTGATCCTGAAAGACGTTTTCCTTCTATGTTTGAACCTGTTCATGGCAGTGCGCCTGATATAGCAGGTAAGGGTATCGCTAACCCAATAGCTGCAATTCTATCTGGGGCTATGATGTTAAGACATCTCGGTAAGAAAGCAGCAGGCTCCGAAATCGAAGCTGCGGTTCTAAAAGTATTAGGGAATGGAACAGTATTAACTCCAGACCTTGGGGGTAAATCTAATACTGTCGATATGGGAGATTCTATAGTTGCTGCTCTAGCATAAGAATATACATCAATGGAATCTCAGTTACAAAAACAAAGTTCTCAATCTAATTTAATCGATGTAATTAACAAACGTGGCCTACGATTAACATCCCCTAGAAAGCTTATTGTCCAATACCTAAGCAGTAAAGACGCTGGATTTACCGCTGATGGAATTAAATCCGGGTTACCGTCGGTTTCAAGGGCAACTGTCTTTAGAACCTTAAAATTATTACTGGATGCAGATGTCATATGTAGAGTCGCCACTATTGAAGGTGTCCCTAGGTACGCGCTATCAAAAGGAGAACATCACCACCACACGGTGTGTATAAAGTGCGATAAAGTTGGGGAGTTTAAAGCATCAATGATTGAAAAGCTATTAGACACATTAAATCCAGAAATTCCCGGACAAATAATGGGACATAATATTGAATTTCATATAATTTGCAACGACTGCTCTAAAATATAACTTATTTCATAATTTTAAAATATTTTACTCGTCGGCTTTCTCTTCGTCATGAATTTCTTCTATATGGATTTCTTCTATATGGCTATGATTAGGTTCGATGTGCTGATGTGCAATCGTGCCTATTATGACTCCTATTCCAATCCCTACAAATAACATTAAAGTTTGTAATCCTAATCTGGATTTTTCAGTTATATGTATTGAAGGAATTATGTCGCTCAAAGCAATGTATAATAGAAATCCTGCAACACCTCCATATATATACCCGATTGGTAGATCTATATCGGTGCCAAACTGATATGTAACTACCGCTCCAATGATCGTGATGAAAGAAGCCCCAACATTTCTAAATATAGTCTGTCTTTTTGTAAACCCACTACGCATTTGAATTGCAAACTCGCCTACTTCTTGAGGTAAATCATGAGCAGAAAGCGCTATCGCAGTCGCCACCCCTGTAGCCGGGCTTACTAAAAATGCTCCACCGAGTGATACGCCATCGATAAAGTTGTGGAACGCATCTCCTATTAGAAACAGCCATCCCTGTGTCTTATTTAAACCAGGTGCAGAAAGATTAGTGTCTTCTTCATGATGATGATGGAAACCACCAGAAACTTTTTCCAACAAAAAGAATACTATTATGCCAACTATGGTGGCTGTAATGACATTTTCAGCAGCTACGCCTTCATTAATAGCATGTGGAATTAAATCTCTTACCGTCATTAACAAGATGCCTGCAGCTAAAGGTGTCCCATAAAAAGTTAAATATTTAGCCCAGGAATCACGAGCAACCAGGATAAAAGCCAAAGTTAAAGATAGCAGTGATGCAGCTAAGCCAACTAATATAACTAGTAACAATCCGGACATATATTTTTGAATTCCTAATCTTAACTAAAATTTCTTATTGAGACTTAGTATCATTTAAGATTATTCTATCGACGAAGCTTTATAAATGTCAAATGAAATACTAACTATATGAGACTAGGTATCATTAAAAGCTTTCATATTCAGATCTTAAAGCCCTATAACTGATAATCATATTTATGAAGACACTAGCAATAACTATGTTCATCGGTTTAAAATTACCAAAGTACGCGGGAGTAGCTCAGCGGTAGAGTCCCTGCCTTCCAAGCA